>JBBRGW010000160.1:0-8653 GCA_038223525.1 Pirellulales bacterium | reverse complement strand
TTGATTATCACCTCCTCCATGCGGCTCGGGCAGATCTTTACCGCAGAGCCGGCCATTTCGAAGACGCGCGCACATCCTATGAAGAAGCGCTAAGACTGGCTAGGCAAGAACCTGAGATCCGATTTCTGAAGAAACGATTGGCAAGTGTTTCGTAAATCGGCGTTGTTATGTGGGTTGCACTTGGGCTCAGGCAACCTGCGATTTTTTCACGTGGTATGGGCAAGACTGAACATCAACGATTAGCCGCCCGCAACGGCCCCCCAAATGATGAATGGTTCGGCCCCTTTCAATACCGCTTCGGGCAGCTGCTTATCCGTCGGTTCGTGAGAAATGTCTTGCTCGCAAACGAAGTATCGCAACAGTGGTCGACGTTTTTTTGTAACGTGGTCCCGAATAGTACCTCGCAACGCTGGATAGTGGAATTCAACGGCGTCGAGGACCGAGTCAGGCGTGACAGGGTCGGTGAGGTCAAGCAATATTTCGGAACCGATGTGAGCGAGAGTTTGTAAGTGGAATGGCATCATAACGCGAATGGCATAGTGGGTCATTGCAGCGTTTGCACCTCTACTGAAAGCACGCGAGGCAAATCGTGCACGATGGCTTTCCAATGGTCGCCGCCATCGGGCGATACATAGACTTGTCCGCCCGTCGTTCCGAAATAGATGCCGCAGCTGTCGAGGGTGTCTGTCGCCATCGCATCCCGCAAAACGTTCACGTAGCAGTCCCGTTGGGGTAGCCCTGCAGTAAGTGGTTCCCAATCTGTACCACCGGACCGGCTTCGGAAAACGCGGAGTTTGCCTTCGTGCACAAAGTGCTCGGAATCGCTTTTGATGGGCACAACGTAGATCGTTTCAGGCTCATGTGCGTGCACTTCGATGGGGAACCCGAAGTCGGTTGGAAGGTTGCCGCTAATGTTGGTCCACAGATCACCCGCGTTGTCGGTTCTCATTACATTCCAGTGCAATTGCATGAAGACCACATCGGGCCGCGAAGGATGCAAAGCCAGTCGATGCACGCAATGGCCAATCTCTGCATCGGGGTCGGGAATGTACTTTGATTTCAGGCCACGATTGATCGGCTTCCAGGATACTCCTCCGTCGTCGGTTCGGAACGCGCCTGCTGCGGAGATCGCAATATAAATCCGATTTGGGTTTGTTGGATCTAGTAAGATCGTATGGAGCCCAAGGCCGCCAGCGCCAGGTTGCCACTCGGAGCCGCGTTGTTCACGGAGTCCAGGCAGCTCTTTCCATGTCTTAGCGCCGTCGGTCGAGCAGAATAAGCCCGCGTCCTCCGCGCCCGCATAAACCGTGTCGATTTCAAAAGGGGACGGCTCAAGGTGCCAGATCCGTTTAAATTCCCACGGATGTGGCGTACCGTCGTACCACATGTGTGTTCCCAAAGTGCCTTCGTAAACGAATTGATTGCTGGCTCCTGGTGGCGGGGACGTAAGGTCTGGGCTGGCCTCGCCGCTTGGTTGGGCCCAGGATTTGCCACCATCGTCGGAACGTTGAATCACTTGGCCGAACCAATCGCTGCATTGCGATGCGTAGATCCGATTCGAATCGATCGGCGATCCCTTCATATGGTAAATCGTCCAGCCGGCGAACAGCGGCCCTTCGATATCCCATTTTTCGCGTTTTCCATCGGACGAAAGGATAAATGCACCCTTTGCCGTTCCGACCAAGACTCGTACTTTTGTCATTGCATTTGCTCCTTGAGAAATTGCTGGATATGCGCCCAGCTCTAGTCGTTCATTGCGATTAGAGATCGACACTGTCGGATCATTATGAGGGAAGAATCCATAAAGTAGCGATCCGATTTTCAAGTCAAAACGTGCAAAACCCGTTGCGGATGAAAGGAAATCTAGCAAATGGTCGATTTTATTTTAAATAAATGCTTTCCCCGTGAACCTTTTCAACGATACCATAGTCTGATTACCACCTCCGGAAGGTTTTCCGGTGGTACCTATTTTTTTGTTTCATCGTCATCTCTCAATCTGCGCCTAACGGTGTAGGGAGGCTGCCATGCGTCAAGTCAATTTTGCTCAACGTTGTGCCAATGTGATCGCTTCAGTGCGAACAAGCGCGATTGTGGCGGGCAATTTGGTGCGCCAGCTCCTCCTTCTCCTTCTACATGCGCTGACAGGTACGTCGAGTAAATCGCCGGGCTACGAACGCCCCGAGATTTATTCATGGCACAGAGGATGTTTGGATTTTATGGGGCCAATGATGGTCCCTGTCAAATCCAGCCTATCCATAAAGTGCTCCAGCAGACGCGATAGTTAATCGCTTTGCAACTAAGAACTTGCTGCCCCCCAACTGCCTAGCAAGCTTCCGAAACGACGTACCAAGGCAGTTGGCACGCGAAAAGTTTTTGAATCCAGTTTGAGCGAATTCGTAAGGTGCAAAAGCACAGCGGATTGTCAGCTAATTTTAGATTCGATAGGACAGCCCTTCGCACTAAGAATCCCATAGCAACCACCATTTGTTTGGTTCTGTGCGTTTCTCGGTGAGTGCAAAGCTGTCTTGAAAAAAGCCTCTCGCGTCGGTTTCCAAAAATCCATTCCAACCGTGCGTGCTGATAATGCTTGAAGGGCATTGCTTCCCGCAGGTGGAGTTCAACGAGAGATGAACGGACTATGCAATTGACTGCTAACCGAAATTTTAGTTATGAAGACTTGAGCCAGACCAGCGTTGTGGACTTGGTGATCCAAGCGCAAACGGGCTGCCGAGTTGCGCAAGAACAACTCTACTGCCGATTCCAGCAGCACGTTTTATCGATCGCTTACAAGCGATTGGGAAACTGGGATGAAGCCCAGGAGTTGAGCCAGGACGTATTCATCCAAGCGTTTCGTCGTTTAGGCCAATTGCAAGTACCGGAGGCGTTCGGTGGATGGTTGCGACAGATTGTTCACCGAATGGCGATCAATCGCGTGACACGTCGACCCAAGCCAATGTCGGTGGATCACGAGATCCTCGAGGCGACCGTGACTTGCAATAGTGATCCGTTGGATGCAGTTCTTAGTGGCGAGCAGAAGATGCAAGTTCATCAGGGCTTGAACCGATTGGGTGATCTCGACCGAAAAACGTTGGTCGCGTTCTACTTGGACGGACAGAGCTTGAACCAGATGAGCGATGCATTCGACGCACCGATCGGAACGATCAAGAGACGACTGCACGTTGCCCGCAAGCGATTGGCAAAGGAATGCGAAATGATGCAAGCAATCTAGAGTCCGGTGCAAATCGGCGAGGCTTGAACTGTCAAAACTAAGTTGCCGTCCTTTTCGCGAAAGCGGTCTGGACGGCTTTTTTTGTTTACGTACAGAATAGCTAGCGGGACATAAGCACCGATGCAGAAATTTTCCGGCGTAATGAGCCGAAGATCGCTATCTCAGGTTTCATTCGGAAAGTTTGTGTCCCGTTTCGTAGTGAACGAGGCTACGAGTCCCGCAGTTCAGGACTCGTAGCCTCGTCCACTAGGGTATCTAACGCATTGACCTTGACGAAGATTTCCATGGTTACTTGTGCATGGGTGCTTATTTGTGGTGCCGAACTGTCGACCAGGTCCCAATTGTTGACTCGATCTGTATTGTTGGGCGAGCGGCAGAATGGTTTGTACCGGGAGGGAGAGGCTCCTGCCGATCCAAAGCCAAGCTCGGCAGGAGCCTCGCCCTCCCTTCCGAATCGCAGGTAGGTAGATTTCAGCCTGCCGCTCGCCTTGAGGTAATTCCAAGCGGACACTCGTCCTCGATCGAAAGTCGATTCATAGATGACTGTTGCGATGGTACGCGTCGATTGACGCTTTTGCATAGGATTCAAAAATGAAAATTTATCGTGAACGAAAAATCTCGCTCCCAATGCAGTTTATGATGAGGGTGCGAATCCCCATTCCCTTTTCTCGAATTTTGCGATGCAATTCCTCAATTTGGAAATCGTCGGAATGTTCCATTTGACGACCCGTTGCATAGGCAAGGAACTGGCTGATGAGATGACGTTCGAAATGTTCTTGTCTGGCACCGCGAAGAATCGTCTTGAACTCGGCGAAGTCATTGTAGGTTTCGCCAGACGGGAACTCGCCAGAGCAATCGATTTTGCCTGCTGTTACTTTGCTGTTCTTTGGGACAGGGTATTTTGTGCGCCAGCGGCCGACCGGGTCAAAGGATTCCAGCGAAAAGCCGAGAGGGTCGATTTTGCGATGGCATTCCGCGCAGTTAACATCCGCGCGGTGTTTCGCCAAGCGTTCGCGAATATTGGTCGCACCACTGACATCAGGCTCGATCGCCGGCACTTCGTCAGGTGGAGGCGGAGGTTGTATACCGAGAATGTTTTCACTCACCCAGACGCCGCGAGTGACCGGGGATGACTCGACCCCGTTTGCACTTACCGTAAGCACTGCTGCCATCCCGAGCAGACCGCCGCGATGCGAGTCACCCTGAAGCTCGATCTTTTGAAAACCATCAGCCAACCGCAAAGATTTCTGCTCGGGTAGATCGTAGAGCTTTGCAAGTTTCTTATCAACGAACGTATAATCTGTATCGATGAAACGAGACACAGAGCCGTCGTTGACGAGAAGATCACGAAAAAAGTAACTGGCCTCTGCCTTCATCGATACCGGGAGATCTTCGGCATAGTAGGCGAGATTCGACTCACGCGGCGGCGGCATCCCGCCGAGGTCTCTCAGGTTGAGCCAACTGTCCAGGAAACCAGTCACAAAGCCGTTAACGCGTTCGTCTGCCAGCATGCGATGAATTTGCTTCTCTAAGATATCATCTTGAACAAGTTTGCCCGATTTCGCATCTTCAAGCAGTGATTCATCGGGCGGTGTCGCCCAGAGAGCGTAAGCTAGCCGGGTGGCGAGATCGTAGGGATTTAATGCTGTAGTCGACTCGTCGGTAATTTCGCTGAGGTAAAGAAAAGATGGCAAACAGAGTATTAGTTTTACGACGTCCAAAGCAGCCTGACGTGGCGAAGCATTTTCTGTGATCCGCTTTTCATAAAGATCTCGAATAGTGCCGCGATCGCTATCCGAAAGCGGTCTTCGGAATGCCTTCTCAGCAAACGTATTCAGTTGGGACTCGACTAGGTCTTCGCGAAAGCCGCCCTCGCCAAATACCGCAACTTCTTCTGCTCGCCCCCCTGGCTCACGCAAAGGTCCGGTAATCTTGACTTCACTAATCCGTATGTGAGGCAACTTTCCTTCTCGTAAAAGAATTTCACGGCTCACTCCTTTGTCCACCTTGATGGAAAATTCGTCTTTGTACTCTTTGTTGACTTTGAGCACCGAAGCGCGAGACTCGTAGGGACCGTTCGGGAAGATGAACCGGGGTGTTTGACCAGCTTCTAGCCAAACACGGAAAGGCAACCGTGTGGGACTCTCGTCTGGTACGAGAGCCGAAGCGAGACGCGGCTCAATGGCTTGTGGGTAGTGGATGTGGCCCATCGTGACATCGCCCGGTACGACTCCAAGTATAAAAGGCTCCGAAAAGTCGATACCGAAAATTTTGGGATCGTAGTGGGTATCGCGATGCATTGCCTGGGCTTCAACCTCGATATCATAAAGACCTGATGCAGGAACACCCTTCAAGAAGTCCTCAATATGTCCGTACCCACCTTGTCGGGTATCGGTATTAGGCTGCTCGTAAAGGTTCAGGTAGCGGAATTTGAAAACCGATTTATGTGGGCCCTGCAACTCTTCGTACTGGACAAAGTGATCATTGAACGTCCACGTGTTGGGCTCGAGCTCAGGCTTGCCCAAACGCATTTCGACGAGCCGATTCGCCGCTTGGAAATACTGGTCAACAAGGAACCCGGAGGTTACCAGCGACTTACCTATATTATCCATGTGCCGACTTGTCTGCTCCTTTGGGAAATCTGCGGTCAGACCGAGTGTGTCCACGCGTCTATTAAAGAGGGTCGCCAGTGTGTTCTCATATTCCCGAATGGAAAGTCGACGGAGCACGGTGCGTCCGCCCGAGCTCGCAATTTTCCCCCGCGAAAACGAGATCCCTTCCCGCAAATTGCGGAGGACGGAAAGTCGCTCATCGTCAGTGGGCTGAGTTGAAGCTTGTGGTGGCATCTCTTTGAGCGTCAACTGGTCGATAATGTCTTTAGCGTCTATCATTCCCGCCTCAGAAGCCAATGGCAAAGCGAACGTTTCGAATTCACGATCCCCTTTATGCTTCACGATGGAATGACATTCGGAACAATATTTCCTCACAAATTGCTGAACCTCAGTAGGGGAGTCCAAGTCGTCAGCATGGACTCGGGAAAAAGTCATCGATGCGACGATTGCTGAAAAGAGAAAGAGTGCTACCAGCCGCGGCGAAGGAGAGTGCATGATTGCTTCTGTTTTTATAACGCCGCCTGTGCGACATCAAGGTTTAAAAGAGGGGAAAGACCCTCGGTAAGCTCGCCGCACAGGTGAATAAATATTAAGGTTAGAACAGTCACGATGACTAAGAAAAGCGTCCGGTACTATTGCCGAAGGAGTCGATCTCGATTCCCATTCGCTGGGCGATGTCGACGAAGAGATTGCTTAGTGGCACTTTATTGATGCCTTCTCGAGGCACCTGCCGGAACTCGCCATGTCGGTAACCGCCGCCGGCAAGAAGAATCGGCAAGTCCGAGTTCTTGTGCGAGTTGGCATCCCCCATACCGCTTCCAAAAAGCACTGCGGTCGAGTCGAGCAGCGTTCGCTCCCCATCCTGCATTCCTGACAAACGTGTTAGGAACTTGCCAAAATGCTCGATTTGATACCGTTCCAGTTTGATGAGGCTTTCGATTGTTTCGGGGTCGTTTCCGTGATGGGACAAACCATGATAATCGCGTTTGATGTCTAGGTGCTGCGGCAAGAAATCACCTCCGATTTCTAAGGTCGCGATCCGAGTGCAATCCGTCTGCAGAGCGAGCGCAATCAATTCATAGAGCAAGGGAAGATCTTCGACAGCGTTCCGATTAGCGGGCTTTTCGAAAGGCGCTGTGGGCTTTGACTGGCTAGTCCATTGTTGACGGAGCTCGAGTCGTTTCTCGACGTCCCTAACCGAGGTAAAGTACTCGTCAAGCTTGGCCTTGTCCTCTTGGTTGATGCGTTTTGATAGTCCCTTGGCATCTTCTCGCACAGCATCCAGAATCGATGATTGCAGATTGTTTTCCTGTCGGCGGCGGGCCTGTCGTTCTTGCGAATCACTTATGAAGAGTCGATCAAACAGTTCTGCTGGTCCCGTGATCGGTGGAACGCGAACACCAGACTTGGTCCAGGCGATCTGGCACCCACCGTGAATTCCGCCCTCAGAGCCTACCGTCAGTGACGGGAAGCGCGTCGCCATACCGATTTCATCGGCTAGAAACTGATCGAGCGTAACGTTGCGGTCAGGTCGGTTTTGCGCTTCGGAATGGAGAACACCGGAAAGAAAGCTATGTACGGCGAAGTGTCCACCTTTGATACCATGGTCCAATCCCCGAAAGAGCGTGAACTGGTCGCGATTCTCCCAGAGCGGTTCGAGCAGAGTGGTCTTTTCATAATTCGGACCGGCGGCCTCGGGAAACAACTGTTTAACTTGAAAGCCAAGGAGATTACCTATCGCTACAAAGCGCTTTGCACCGTCGTCCGATCCCGTCACTGATCGAAGAGCTGAATCTGCATTCACAGAACGCAAGAGAAATGACGGCAAACTTGGCAACGCAAGTGTTGCAACCATCGAACGCAGTAGTAAACGACGACGATTCATGGGAGATTCCAGCGGTGGGATTCGGATAGGTGGGCGCCACCCTAGATTATCTTTGCAGACAGAAGATGTAAAGGGAATTCGATACAAGGTGTTGATGAAAACTCGACATGAGGCAGGTTCGAAAATGTAGAGAAGCCCAAAGATAGAATTCCTGGGTGCCAGTTTCTCAGTATCTTCCGCGAGAGACGTTGGATGACGCACTTTGGTTAGGTGGGTTCGCGGGAGCGCTCGGAGTTACCAAGGTTTGATTCAGTTGCGTCGATGCGGGGCCGCGGTACTCAATTAGGAAAAGCGCATCCGTTCGCTGCCCGGATGGGGGCGGTAGGATCTTGTTCAATCCAAAAAGCGTGGGTGGATTTCCGCTAAGCAGCGTATTGTTCACTTGAGGGGCCGGTGCCGCAACCACGCCGCAAGAAAGCAAGAGGACTTGGTCTGCTGGCCATCGAAACCGTTCATGCAATCGCCAGGAGACAAGTTGAGGAACATCGACTTGAACGGATTGAGGTTGGCTTGAGGGCATCGGAAGATCGATTGAGACGTTGTTCAGTCGCTCCACTTGGTCTATATCGCACTTGAGCATGAGATCGACCGAACGACCGTCCAAGCTCATTAGCGGGCTTACCTGCAGTTTATAGCCTTCTTGGATCTCGTCCGAGACGGGGGTATAGGGTGGCCAAACGGACGCAGTGTTCTGCTGGTATTCGCGGAGATAGTTTCGGGAACGGAGTTGTTCAAGCGTCTGTGTTTGGCCGTTTATCATCGAGATATTGACTGCTTGGAGTTCTCGAACATCGATGCGCGTGCGCAGTTGCGATAAGAAGATGGCCGCGTTTTCTTTTGGCATCAACCACGCTTGCACGCCAGGGGTTTCAGCCGGTGCGGAACGCATTAGGCCGGTTGATTTGGTTCTCCAATTGGGGTTTCCGA
>JBBRGW010000159.1:0-8654 GCA_038223525.1 Pirellulales bacterium | reverse complement strand
AAACTCATGTACTGTTAGGTTGGGTTCGATCTGGTACTCTATACCGGTCATATCTACGCGTTTTCGTCCAGGAAGAGAATTGCTCCAGGGTGAAGCGAGCTTGCGATATCATAGACAAAAACGAGGATCTTGCCATCGGTTTCCACCTACACGATTCTAAGTGTCTTTGATAGACTCATCGTCATGATACCGAGAACCCATATCTTTGCTGTTGCCCTCGAAGACCATCAAGACGCGTCATTCCAGACGGTCGTTTATGCAGAACAAGATGCGCAAGGATTTGTGGCGGCATGGCAAACACTCGGTGTTGACTCCGTTGACTGCTTGACGCTCGTCAGCGATGAAGCAACCCTCGATGGCATTCGTTCGGCTTTGCGAGGATTCCTAGGAAAGGTCGAACCAGGGGATCGGATCGCATTCTTTTTTTGTGGACATATCTGCTCCCTCGATGGTTCTAGCGTGCTGATTGGTTTTGACACATCAGTCGATGCATTGGAGACATCGAGTCTGCCGCTCGCCTATGTGTTGACCGCGTTGCGGGAAACAAAGTGCGCGGAAGTTTTGCTGTTCCTAGATGGAAGTCACGACTCGAACTTGGAACACGAGTTTCCTACGGAAGTGATCCGAGACTTTTGCAAGGAGTCTGCGACCCGATTTGCATTTGTTTCTTGTAAGCCAAAAGAAATCTCACATACCAGTGCGTCACTCAATCATGGCATTTGGACGCATTGCGTTGTCCAGTCGCTAATGGGAGCTGCAAAAGAATCACTCGACAAAGACCACCGCGTAACGACCACCACTTTGCAAAGTTATTTGCTGGCCGAAGTCCCTCGCATCCTGCGTGTTACCGTTGCTGGCTCGATAAAGCAGACTCCGGTCATGTTTGGAAGCAAGACAAAGGAGTTGGTGGTCGTCGACCATGCAGACCGTTTGCAACAGAGGCAACTTGCACTAGGAAGTTCAACCAACCCTATCAAGGACTCTTGTTTGACCGGGGAACTTCGAGGAAGAGTGCGAGAGTTGCGAGGGTTCACGAAACCCAAAACGTCACTCTCAACGCATAACGATTGGGAACGCGACTTTGTCGAGAAGGCCGGTGCGGCGGAAGTGACAGCTCACGCCACCGAAATCTTCGAACAATTGCGAGAAGCTTTTCGTTACAAACGCAAGGATCTAAACTTCACCAACATCGCATCCTCCGCTTCGATCAAGGGGCCAGATTTCGACGTGAACATTTCCCTGTCGCAAGACCCAGAGGATGCTGAGAGGTACTTACTGTCGACCGAAGTCCGGTCCTTTCGAAATTCCGAGGTGATCGATGATCCCAATTTTTTGGCGATCTTTACCAAGTACTGTCGGCGGATTGAATTTGAATTGGAGGCCAACATCGACCTCGAATCGAAAATTGACGACATCGAAGAAATCGATGCCCTGGCGGCTAATTTGGACTACGACCCGGAATGCACTGAGTTCACGCTCAAACTGCCTCAAGCCGGAATCAACATCCATGCGACCGGCGCACGCATGATCTTTTCATTAGACGCTCCTGGTGATTTGAAACTACTCTTGGGCAACGCTCAGAAAGCCTTCAAACAACTTTCAGGCAATCACATCAACCTAGGGTTCCGAACGCTCTCGTAACCTACGAAACATAAACGAACGTATATGATACGAAAACAAGAACGCTCCCCCGACGCAAGCGCCCGCTAAGTAACCGACGAGCGATCCAAAACAGATGCCTGCGCCAGCAAGCCACAACCAAGAGTAAAAGAAGCCTTCCGGCAAATATTTAAGCATCCAAAAGCCAACGTCCGAACGGCGAAAAAGCGATCGAGTCCAAAACATCGAGAAAGCAACTCCAAACACCGCGCCGATGATCAGGGACGCCACTCGTGGAGCTTTCGATTTGAAGAAGATCGCCTGACTTATCCCGACACAGGTGATGAGCGAAACCACGTATGCGATCGCCGCATGATCAAACGCCAGTCGCTGCAATCCCGCAATCAGAAACGCATAACCTGCCGTCAACACCATGACACTTGCCAAATCCAAAGTGCGAGGCACAGAGTAAATTGTCTTCTTCGATAAATCCATAAATCGCCAAGATTGGATCCGAGACCAAATAGACCGCCCAATTTGCTGTATCGCAATTGAGTTGCCCATCATCCTAGCACGCCAATCGCCAGGATGCCAAGATGCCTCGGACATCACTTGCAATACTTGAAAATACGGATCTTGTAGACTTACGACCAAATATCGCGGTCAAGCATTCGATAGTTGATAGCTTCTTGGACGTGGTGCGATTGTATTGAAGCGCTGTCGTCGAGGTCTGCGATCGTTCGAGCGACGCGTAGGATTTTGTCGTGGGCTCGGGCAGAGAGTCCCATTTCGTTGACGGCAATTCGCATCAGTTCAATCTCGGGCTTGCCGAGAGGGCAGAACTGGCGAATTTGGCGGCTCGACATTTGTGCGTTGGTTTTTGTCGTCGATTTTTCGAAGCGTTGGCTCTGCTTTTCTCGCGCGGCTTGGACTTGCAATCGAATCTCTGCGCTGCTGGTGCCCGGAGGTCCACCTGTCAATTCACTAAAGGGCACAGCAGGCACTTCGATGTGGATGTCTATTCTATCTAGCAGAGGACCCGAAATTTTTGACATATAGCGCTCTATTTGCGGCGGTGTGCAATGGCACGTGCGCCGCGTGTCGGTTCGATAGCCGCACGGGCATGGGTTCAACGCAGCGACCAACATGAAGTTCGCGGGGAAAGTGGTGCTGCGCATAGCGCGCGAGATAGTGACCACGCGGTCTTCGAGAGGTTGCCGCATGACCTCGAGCGTCTTGCGATTGAACTCGGGGAGTTCGTCTAGGAAAAGAATTCCGTTGTTTGACAACGAGACTTCACCAGGTGCAGGGGGGCTACCGCCCCCGACCAGCCCAGCATCGGAAATGGTATGGTGTGGCGATCGAAACGGGCGCTGAACCATAAGTGGTTGCCCAGGCTGGAGTCGACCCAACGCAGAATAGATCCGTGTTGTTTCGATGGACTCTGTTGCAGACAACGTGGGCAAGATGGTAGGCATCCGTTTTGCTAACATCGTTTTTCCAGAACCCGGCGGGCCGAGCATGAGTAAATTATGTGCACCTGCCGCAGCGATGGTCATTGCCCGTTTGGTCATCTCTTGTCCACGCACGTCGCTAAAATCAACGTCGTACTGTGAGAACGCTTCGAAGATCTCATTCAATCGCGATGGTACCGGTTCGATTTGAAGCTTGCCGGATAAGAACGCTACAGCCTCGTTAAGTGAACCGATCGGAATAATGTCGATCCCCTCTACAACGGCTGCTTCTTGCGCGTTTTCTGCTGGGACCAAAAGACCGCGTATGCCAGGTTGCTTCGCAGCGGCGATCGCTATGGAGAGTACACCTTTGACGTTTCTCATCTGGCCCTCGAGCGAGAGTTCGCCTACGGCAGCGTATTGCTCCAATACATCCGACTCCAATTGACCCGCGCCGACGAGAATTCCTATAGCAATCGGTAAATCAAAACTGGTAGCTTGCTTAGGAAGATCGGCAGGGGCGAGATTGATGACAACGCGATCATGAGGCCGCAGGAAGCCGCCATTGACCAATGCTCGTTCGATACGATGAATACTTTCTCGCACGGCTTGCTCGGGCAAGCCCACAATGACGGTCTTCGGCAGCGGTGCCGGCGACAAATCCACTTCGACATCCACTGGCATTGCCTCAATGCCAAGTAGCGAGTAGGTCTTAAGCTTCGCGAGCATGG
Source organism: Pirellulales bacterium (assembly GCA_038223525.1). Classification (GTDB taxonomy): domain Bacteria; phylum Planctomycetota; class Planctomycetia; order Pirellulales; family Pirellulaceae; genus JBKCUI01. The sequence continues at coordinate 4,870 of JBBRGW010000159.1, read as the reverse complement.
GCCGTGCCACTTCTCAAAGAGAATTTGCTTAGAGGATGCAATAATAAATACTAAAAGATGCGTGCAACGTTATCGTCGAACGGCATTATAACGACTTGTTCGCCGCAGGTGTGATGCGACCGAAGCCAACCGGAAACGATGGTAGAACCCAAGAAACCCTTGGGTTAGGCGACTGGCAGAATGAAAAGTACCGTAGGATGGGACAATGGTCCCGTCCGTTGATGCGTTCGGGACTTTGGTCCCAAACTACGACTGGTATAAGACAACCTGCCGCTCGCCTTAAAGAAGACGGCCCCTTGCAAGGACTCGAACCGTACAAGGGCCGTGTATTCGATCCATGCTGCGGTTCTGGTGGCATGTTCGTCCAATCCGAAAAGTTCGTGGCTGAGCATCAAGGCAAAGCGAACGACATCTCGATCTATGGCCAAGAAAGCAATCAGACAACGTGGCGATTGGCCAAGATGAACCTTGCCATCCGCAGCATCGACGCATCGCAAGTCAAATGGAACAACGAAGGCTCGTTTCTCAACGATGCCCACAAGGATCTCAAAGCCGACTTTATCATCGCGAACCCACCGTTTAACGTTAGCGATTGGAGCGGCGAACTATTGGGAGGCGATGGACGCTGGACCTATGGCGCACCGCCGACAGGCAACGCAAACTTTGCTTGGCTGCAACACTTTGTCTTTCACTTGGGACCATCGGCGCGAGCTGGAGTTGTACTTGCCAAAGGTGCATTAACGAGCAAGACCAGTGGCGAAGGGGACATTCGCAAGTCGATGATCGCCGATGGAAATCTCATCGATTGCATCGTGAACTTGCCCGCCAAACTGTTCCTCAATACGCAGATCCCCGCCGCCCTTTGGTATCTGAATCGCGCTCGTAAAAATAAGGTAACCGTTCACGGTTTTTCGCTCTATGCTGTCGAAACCGAGGAATTCGAACGTAGTGGACGAGGCCACGAGTCCTGAAGCGCCTGGCCTCGTAGCCTCGTCCACCACGCTTTAGAACATCAATGCTACAAATGCGTGAACGGTTACCAAAATTCTAACTGCTGCCGAAATTATCGAAGAACTGATCAAAGTCAGCAAAGAAATGGTGGCCTCCGACTACCAAGCCAAGCAGTTGGGGTTAAGCGACTTCGAATATGCCTTTTACACAGCAGTTTCGTCAACTTGCGGGCGTCATGTCCGATGCACTACTCAACGAAAAAATCCCTGGAGATATGGCTACTGATGTTGCTATATTCCCAGGGATTTTGAATAAAATGCCCCCGCAAGGGTCCGAACAAGTGGTGAAAACTCCAGGGAAAACCAACAAGAAACTCATCGGTGGTAACGCCGGTGGTAACATCCCGCGAGAATTGGCCGAGTTGGTGGAATTGTGGCCCAACCTTGTGGTCGAGGTGCGCCAAGCTTGTTTGGAATTGGCTCGTGGTGGTATCGTCAATAATCGCTAGTACGATGCGAGAATAGCCCGTTGGTGCGTCGGATGCGGTTTGGTGAACAATCCCTGCTTCCTATCCTTGAGATGCGTTAAACGGGCGTAAAATGGGCCGACCCTCGCGTAAAATCAGTTGTCATCATCAGTTTCTTGGCGTCGGGGGAATGTTGAACCTAGGCGACCGGGCTAAATCTGGGAACAAAGCCATCGGATTTTGGCAGAATCGGGGAATCGAATGGGAAGCTTTCTAAGTGGGAGTCGCAATTCTAGATGGAATCGCAAATTGACAATCGAAGAATGTACTCGGCTTCGCATAGCTCAATTCTACGGGATGCTTGACGAATCGGTTATTGGGACCGTTGGTGCGTTCGATGTGTCACGAGGGAAAAGGAATATCGAAATAAATTTTCGCATCGATATGGAACAGCGAACCGTTTCTTTGCGATACTGGAAGAACGAATTTACGATCATGGAAACCATCATAAATCTCGACCAAACGGAAACACGTTTTAGAGGCAAAAGATGGTGGTTCCATTGTTGCTGCGATAGACGGGTCGCTGATCTCTACCTACGGCCGCGAGAATACGATTTCGCGTGCCGCCATTGTTTGCAATTGACGTACAGATCCGCACAGTCAGCTCATTCAATGGAGCGAGAGATGAGCTGGACGGCGTCAATGGAGGCTTGGGTTTCCAATCATTGCAAAAACCGCTAAACGGGAATAAGCGTTCGCAAGTTGGGTTTCCCTACGCCGTCGATGGCTTTTGTGTACAATCCTCAACCATCCCATGGCATCGCCAGTTATCAAGTTGTGTACCCTCGACGAAATTAGTTTCCCTGTGGCCAAGAAAAAGTCCGCCCAAGAATCCAAAGAAGAACCGCTCGAGAAGCAACTTTGGAAGGCTGCCGACAAACTCCGAAAGAACATCGACGCCGCCGAATACAAACACGTTGTTCTGGGGCTGATCTTCCTCAAGTACATTTCCGACTCTTTCGAAGAGATGTTCAACAAGCTCACTGAGGGCCAAAAAAAGAACGCCGGGGACTACGCTGGAGCCGATCCCGAGGACAAGGACGAATACTCGGCGGAAAACGTCTTCTTCGTCCCTCCGGTGGCTCGTTGGTCGCATTTACTTGCAAGCGCCAAACAGCCAACCATCGGGAAAGTCGTGGACGATGCCATGGACGCCATCGAAAAAGAGAACCCGCTGCATCTCAAAGGTGTATTGCCAAAAGTCTACGCTAGGCAAAACCTCGATCCGACCAGCTTGGGCGAATTGATCGACCTCGTTGGCAACATCGCCTTGGGTGATGCCAAAAGCCGTAGCGCGGACGTGCTGGGGCATGTGTTCGAGTATTTTCTAGGTGAGTTCGCACTGGCCGAAGGCAAACAAGGGGGCCAGTTCTATACACCGCGCAGCATCGTCGAACTGTTGGTGAAAATGCTCGAACCGTACAAGGGCCGTGTGTTCGATCCATGCTGCGGTTCTGGTGGCATGTTCGTCCAATCCGAAAAGTTCGTGGCCGAGCATCAAGGCAAAGCCAACGACATCTCGATCTATGGCCAAGAAAGCAATCAAACGACTTGGCGATTGGCCAAGATGAACCTTGCCATCCGCAGCATCGACGCATCGCAAGTCAAATGGAACAACGAAGGCTCGTTCCTCAACGATGCCCACAAAGATCTCAAAGCCGACTTTATCATCGCGAATCCACCGTTTAACGTTAGCGATTGGAGCGGTGACCTATTGCGAGGCGATGGACGCTGGACCTATGGCGCACCACCGACAGGCAATGCGAACTTTGCTTGGTTGCAACATTTTGTCTTTCACTTGGGACCATCGGGGCGAGCTGGAGTTGTACTTGCAAAAGGTGCATTAACGAGCAAGACCAGTGGCGAAGGGGACATTCGCAAATCGATGATCGCCGATGGAAATCTTATCGATTGCATCGTGAACTTGCCCGCCAAACTGTTCCTCAATACCCAGATCCCAGCCGCCCTTTGGTTCCTGAATCGAGCTCGTAAAAATAAGCATCCACGCAAAGGGGAAATCCTGTTCATCGACGCTCGCAACCTGGGGCACTTGATCAACCGACGAACGAAAGAGCTCTCCCACGAAGACATCGACCAGATAGCCGCCACCTATCATGCTTGGCGAACCGGCGAAGGTACCTACGAAGACGTGAAGGGCTATTGTGCATCGGTGCCATTGGCTCGAGTCGCCGAGCTGGACTATGTGATGACGCCTGGTCGTTATGTCGGCTTGCCCGATGAAGAGGACGATTTCAATTTCCCTGAGCGATTCGCGGCGCTCAAAGCCGAGTTCGAAGCGCAATTGGCGGAGGAAGCCAAACTCAATCAAGCCATCGCGGAAAATTTGGCCAAGGTGAAGCTATGACCGAGTTAGTCAAGCAAGTCGACTATCGCCAATGGATCGTCACGATCAAACAGCGCGTGCAGGCTTCGCAGATCAAAGCCGCCGTCGCGGTCAATCGCGAGTTGCTGGAGTTGTATTGGTTTCTCGGTGAGCAGATTCTGGAAAAGCAGCAAACCGCCAAGTGGGGCGACGGCTTCCTAGCGGAAATGAGCAGAGATTTGCTCACCGAATTCCCTGAAATCAAAGGCTTTTCAAGGCGAAATCTGTTTTATATGCGGAAATGGGTCGCCTTCTGGTCGGGTCCAAAACAAATTGTGCAGCAAGTTGCTGCACAAAGTCTGGCAATTGTGCCACAAGTTGCTGCACAATTAGTCCAGGACGAGAAACAGCTTGTTTCCAAAATCCCGTGGGGGCACAACATGCTGCTCCTCGACAAATTCGACGCCCCCCCCGAAGCCCTGTTTTACGTCCAAAAAACCATCGAAAACAATTGGTCTCGGGCCGTCCTAACGCATCAAATTGAAAGTGGTCTCCATCTGCGGGCAGGGCAATCGATCAACAATTTTGAGGCAACGCTTCCCAAACCCGAAAGCGATCTTGCGAGGCAGTTGCTGCGAGACCCGTATAACTTCGATTTCTTGATGCTCACGGCCAAGCATAATGAGCGCGAGCTAGAGGATGGGTTGTTGGAACATCTTTCAAAATTCCTGCTCGAGCTCGGGGCTGGTTTCGCATTCGTTGGTCGGCAATATCGAATCGAAGTCGACGGCGACGAGTTCTTTATCGACCTGCTGTTCTATCATCTTCGATTGCACTGCTATGTGGTGATCGAGTTGAAGGTCGACAAGTTCAAACCCGAGTACGCGGGCAAGCTAAACTTTTACGTCTCAGCGGTCGACAGCCAAGTCCGGTTGCCCGAAGACGGGCCAACCATCGGCATCCTCATTTGCAAATCGAAGAGCGACATCACGGTCGAGTATTCGTTACGTGACCTGAACAAGCCGATCGGTGTGAGTGAATATCAGATCACCGCGAACTTGCCTGAACAG
>JBBRGW010000158.1:0-8663 GCA_038223525.1 Pirellulales bacterium | reverse complement strand
CCGCCATAATTCCTGTCCGAAGGGAACTGAGATTGCGATTTGGGTAGTCCGCATGCTCCATCATCGCAATGAACATAGTTGGCACACCATAAACCGCCGTGCAGCGCTCTTGTTCGATCGCACGCAGCGTTGCGGCTGCTTGAAAATTTTCCGCAGGGAAGACCATCGTCGCTCCATGCACGATGGAACATAGAGTTCCGAGAACGCAGCCGAAGCAATGATAGAGCGGCACGGGAATGCAAATGCGATCATGACCGGAAAATCGCTGCCCCACCCCTGCATAGTAGGCGTTGAGCAAAATATTGCGGTGCGACAGCATGGCCCCTTTGGGTGAGCCTGTCGTTCCTGACGTGTACTGAATATTGATCGGGTCGGTGCAGTTCAAGTTGAGTTCGGCCAACTCCAGTTGTTGTTGTGAAACATTGTCAGCTCGGCTCAAGAACTCCGGCCAGGAGATCGCGCCCGCGGGCGTTTCGCCTCGAAGCGAGAGTACCCATTTCAACTTGGGAAACGAGGAAGAATGGAGCTCTCCCACTTGGCTCGATGCCAGCTCCGGAATCGCTTCTCGAAGCGATGCCAAGTAGTCGGTCGTTTTAAACTTGTCGATCAGCGCCAATCCCCAGAGATCCGACTGCCGTACTGCATGTGCCAATTCGCATGTACGGTACGACGGATTGATGGTGACGAGCACTGCACCTATCCGTGCTGTTGCGAATTGCAGAATGACCCACTCGGGTACATTGGTGGACCAAATCCCAAAATGATCGCCTCGTCCGAGCCCCAACGCCAATAGACTGCGTGCCGCCCGATCGACCGCTGCATCAAACTCGCTCCAGCTAACCCGATAAGCTTGATCGCAGAACACAACCGCATCTTGCGTTGGATGCCTTTTAGCCGTTTCGCCGAGCACTTGTCCGATCGTCAAGCCATCGACCCAAGGTCTTTCGTTTTCTGCGTGAGCTGTCATGATTTTCGCCGTTGAGGAGAAGGTCAACTACTGGAATGCTTGACAATGTAGGTCGCTCTTGCCGAGAGCGACCACGGGTTTTGTTCAGTGCTGGAAGCGACTTGGCAACGTATCAGGACGAAGGTCGCACCTGGCGGGTGCGGCCTACATTGGCATAAACAATAACGCTTGGGCTAGTGCTTTTCCTTGTGCGTCGTTGCGCAAGCCTCTGCGTAGAATTCCTTTGATAACAAAATTCAGACCACCAATGTTGGGCATTTCAAAACGTTCTACAGAAACCACCCCGATCAGCTCAAAAAACTGCTTTACTCGCTCGGCCGTCAGCCACGCTTTGAGTTCCTCAAATTGATCCATCGACCGGACAATTATTCCGACGTTGGCACCTGTCCCTTTGTCCCCGCTGCGACCATAGGCGATGTCCCTAAGGCGATTCGCTTGAGCAAACGAGCAGGGTATCGGGGTTGGCTTAGGTTCCGATTCTAACTGTGGAAATCGACTGTTTGCCGGTGGCCAAATAGCGGGATGTGAACGATCCTTCGACGTGTCCTTAGAACTCAAATACGTAAGAATAGGTTGCACTAGGGACGCATTTATCATGCAAGGCCAATAGCGGATCACTCCGTGTACCCGCGGTCGTCCTTCGGCGTAACCAGTTGTTCCTTGTGGACCCGCGGTAATAAGCGGCATTAACTCGCGGGAGAATTGCTCAACCGCATCTTTGGAGTCGGACTCCACTGCAATCCTCAAGACGATTTCATTGAGCGCACCACCATCGGCGATCAACGGCGTTACAGGTACGCTTTCGGCGTTTCCTAAGCACTCGACAATCGAATCCCGATAAGTATGTCCGGCTTCTCGCAAACGTTCGAGCACCATCGCTCCGCATCGCTTACCTTTCTCCAATGCGTTCGGGCCGAACAACGTTAATGTGCCCGCGGCGCGATATCCGTCGCGGTACGTCGCACTTACCTTGAGCGTCGATGGACTGGCAAACCCCTTGGCGCCTCGCACGGACACTCGGTCCTTGCCAGTCGACTTTACCTCTAGTCCTAAGAAGGAAACCTGACAATCGGGGCTCAAGTACTCAGCCGGATTGCCGATCTCATAGATCAGTTGTTCTTTGACGGTTTCGGGGGTCACATAACCGCCAGAGCAATCGGATTTGGTGATGGTGCAACTGCCATCGTTTTGGATTTCCGCAATAGGAAATCCCAAATGGGTCGGATCAGGCACCTCTAACCAATCCGTCGAGATTCCGCCGGTGACATGCGTTCCGCATTCCAGCAAATGTCCCGCAACGGTAGCGCCCGCCAATCGATCCCAATCGTCGCTCCCCCAGCCGAACTCGTAGACGCAAGGTGCGACGACCATCGACGGGTCGGCGACGCGTCCTGTAATGACAATGTCAGCCCCAGCTTGAAGCGCCGCCACGATACCTTGGCAACCTTGATAGGCGTTTGCGGTAACCAGTCGATCTTGGATCGTCGAGACCGACAGCGAGGAATCGAGATTGCAAAACGCTGCAGAGTTCGGGCCGCAAGCGAGCAATGCGTTCAAGACATCGTCGCCACCGACGACGCCGATCTTCATCGAGCGGCATCCCGCCTTTTCGAGCGATGCAGCGCACGCTCGAGCGCATTGCATCGGGTTCAAGCCGCCCGCGTTTGCAATCAGTCGGCATCGACCGCCAGAATTCCAGTACGCTGCTAAGCCGCGAACAACTTCGACGAAGTCCTGAGCATAACCGAGTTGCGGATTTCGCTCACGTTGCAAGGCCAAGATCGACATCGATACTTCAGCCAAGTAGTCCATCGTAAGGTAATCGAGTTCGGGCACTTGAGCGAGAATCTCGATCGCAGCCGAAGGGCGGTCACCCCAGAATGCTTGTGCGTTTCCAACGCGAATCATTTTGCTCACACCTCCACCTTGGCCTGTTTCTCGTGAACACGAGGTGCAATGGAAAGAGCAGAGCCCAGCCAAAGCCGGGTGGTATGGGGAGCGATGATGGCATCGACCCAACCGCGGGCCGCGCCATAGCGGATGTCGGTTTGCTCCTCGTACTGCGATCGGATCTGGCTACGCATTACTTCGATCGCATCTGGAGTCAGTTTGCTTCCCGACTTTTCCGCTTCACGTATTTTGAGTGTCAGCATGGTATCGGCGGCTTGATTGCCACCCATCACAGCGTAACGCGCGTTTGGCCACGCAAGGATCAACGCGGGGTCATATGCCCTGCCGCACATTGCGTAGTTTCCAGCGCCGTAGGAACTCCCAACGATAACGGTAAACTTAGGCACGGTGGCTGTGCTCATTGCATACACAAACTGCGCGCCGGATCGAATGATGCCTGACTGTTCCGCTTGTTTGCCTACCATGAATCCTTGTACATCTTGGATAAAGATTAGAGGGATGCGAGTTTGATTGCAGTCGAGAACAAAACGAGCAGCCTTCTCGGCGGATTCGCCATAAAGCACCCCTCCAATTTGCACTTCACCTTGTGCTGTCGTCGAGCGACGGCGCTGGTTGGCAACGACACCTGCTGGTATGCCATTGATGCGAACATAGGCGGTGACAACCGTTTTTCCGAAATCGGATTTGAACTCTTGCAAGCTGCCTGCATCGACGATGCACTTGAGCAGATCTCGAACGTCGTACTCCCCTCTTCCGTCCGCCTGGACAATGTTGTAGACGTCCTCTTGGTCTCGTTCTGTCGAAGCAGCGAGGCTACTGGTGTCTTTCTCAGGGAGCAACGCGATCAAAGAGCGAAGGCGGGCGAGGCAAGAGGTGTCATCCTTTTCGTGAAAATCGACGGTACCGCTGATCTGCGAGTGCATGCTGGCCCCACCGAGTTCTTCGGGATCGACCGATTGGCCGATGGCTGCTTTTACGAGCGCCGGCCCGGCCAAGCAGAGTTGACTCCCCTCCGTCATGAGGATCTTGTCGCAGAGAACGGGCAAATAGGCTCCGCCTGCTATGCAGTTTCCCATGACCGCAGCGTATTGTGGGATCCCATCCGCGGAAAGAACGGAGTTGTTGCGAAAGATCCTTCCGAAGTCATCTTCATCGGGAAAGATTTCGTCTTGAAGAGGCAAGAAAACCCCTGCCGAATCCACCAAGTAGACCAGCGGTAGCCGCAGTCGGTGTGCGATCTTCTGAGCACGAATCATCTTTTTGACAGACTGCGGGAACATGGCTCCTGCTTTAACGGTCGCATCATTGGCTGCAATCATGCACGGATGACCATGGACCCAGCCAATCCCTGAAATCACTCCAGCTGCAGGTACATCGCCCCAATCTGGATACATTTTGTAGGCTGCCCAAAGCCCTAGTTCTAGGAACGGACGTTCCGAGTCCAGTAAAAGGGACAAACGTTCGCGGACAGGGAGTCGACCTAGTTTCCTTTGTCGATCTGTCCCGGACTTGCCGCCGCCCTGCATGAGGATTTGTTCCTGCAGTTGGATCGATTCCGCGATTTCGCGCAAGGTTGCCATAACGATACCTCACCGGATTAGTTGTTATCGTTCCGCAAACGCATCCATCAAATGAGACACACGCATGCTCATCAGTTCGGGAACAGCTTCGAACATCTTGACGAGCGAGTCAACACGGCCTGCACTAAATCGCGGACCGGCATTGTGTCGGAATTTGGTCTCGAGTGGCTCGAACGATTCGCTGCGTCGTCGTCGGTGCCCTAATGGGAACTCGACTTCGATCGCTTGGGTAGCGGACCCGTCGACAAAGTGAACTTGGATGCGGTTGGAGATCGAGCGCAAATCGGGATCCAAATAGTCTTTCGAGTAGCGAGGTTCTTCCGCGACAACCATCTTGCTTCGCAGTATATCGATTCTCGGGTCGCTTGCGGCCGCGTCCTCGTAGTGTTCTGCGGTAAGGTCACCATGAAGCATCGCGACGGCCACGATGTATTGGATGCAATGATCGCGGTCCGCAGGGTTAGATAGCGGGCCTTTTTTGTCGATAATTCGAATCGCACTTTCTTGCGTATGAATGGTTATTTCTTGGATGCTGTCGAGCCGGCCGATCACTTGCGAATGCAGCTCGATAGCAGCTTCCGCAGCGGTTTGAGCGTGGAATTCGGCTGGAAAAGCCACTTTGAACAAGATATTCTCCATGACGTAGCTGCCCAGAGTGCGACTGATGACGACTGGTTTGTCTTTCAATACTACGTCATTAAACCCCCATCGGGGAGCGGTAAGTGCCGAAGAATATCCCATTTCGCCGGTCATAGTCCAAAGCGCCAATTGGACAGCTCGTTGGGTCGCGTCCCCTGCAGCCCAGCTTTTGCGGGACCCCGTATTCGGAGCATGACGGTAAGTTCGTAGAGCGCCGCCATCCAACCAAGCCAGACTGACCGCATCCGCGATTTGATCCTTTGTGCCACCCAAAAGCGAGCAAGCGACCGCAGTGGAAGCGATGCGTACCAGAAGAACGTGGTCCAAGCCGACTCGATTGAATCCATTCTCTAAAGCCAATACGCCTTGAATCTCGTAGGCTTGTATGGCGGAGTGTAAAACATCGCGCACCGTCCATTGCCGATCCGGTTGCCATTGGTTTTTTGGGTTGCGATCCAAGTAGTCGGTCAAGGCCAGGATCGCGCCAAAATTGTCGGACGGATGCCCCCATTCGGCAGCGAGCCAAGTGTCGTTGTAGTCGAGCCAACGGATCATGCATCCGATGTTGAAGGCCGCCTTTACAGGCTCCAATTGCCAGGCCGTGCCAGGTACGCGGGCCCCGTTTTCAATCGTCGCCCCGGGCACAACAGGCCCAAGCAATTTGGTACAAGCGGGGTAGTCCAGCGCTAGCAGTCCACAACCCAAACTATCGAGCAGACACCACTTGGCTGTGTCAAACGCTTCGTGGCCAAAACCGTGGTTGCTCGACGTGAAATCTGCGATCTCACTCAAGACGGAATCGTAAGGACGAACGGAATTGCGAGAGGATGGTGCCATGAAACTGAGGATTATTGAGATTTAGGCGATCGGCCGAAGGAAAAGCACAAATGACATCTGGTGACTCAGCGCCAGCCGTCCGCCAAAAACGTAGAAAAGGAACTCATTTATTATTTTTCGAGTCTAGCTTATTTCGCCAGCTACGAGAACAACCAGTCAATCCTCGCTAGTGCAATCGCAGGGCATTCATTATGATCAGGTGTGCTTTTCGCCCTGCAATTTCCTCATCCGAACGCGACGAATGAAACATATCCGCAACTTTTGCATTATTGCCCACATCGATCATGGCAAATCGACTCTGGCGGACCGATTGATCCAGGCTTGTGGCGGTGTCACGCAGCGCGAGTTCCAAAATCAGATCCTCGATTCAATGGATATCGAGCGAGAACGCGGTATCACGATCAAAAGCAATTCGATCACGCTTTCCTATCGAGCACTGGATGGACAGGATTATTTGCTGAACTTGATCGATACACCCGGACACGTCGATTTTTCGCATGAAGTTCGGCGTTCCCTGATGGCTTGCGATGGGGCCTTGATCGTGGTCGATGCCTCGCAGGGGGTCGAAGCACAAACCGTTGCGAATTTGTATCTCGCGCTCGAATACAACCTGACACTGCTGCCTGTGATCAACAAGATCGATCTCCCGGCGGCTGACGTCGAGAAAGTTCGCGAAGAGATCGATGCGGATTTGGGACTGGATCCATTTATCGCTATCCCCGTTTCAGCAAAGACGGGCGTCGGTATTCAAGACGTCTTGGAAGGGATCGTCGCCCAACTCCCGTGCCCCAAGGGTGATCCCGACGCGCCGCTCAAAGCGCTGGTGTTCGACGCCCACTTCGATACCTATCGCGGTGTTATCCTGCAGATCCGAGTGGTAGATGGAACACTTAAAACCGGCGACACCATCCATTTCATGCACGCCGGACGAGACTACAAAGTAGATGAAATGGGCTACAACCAGTTAAAGCTCAATCCAAAAAAGCAACTCAGTGTCGGCGAGGTCGGTTATGTTGTAGCCGGAGTCAAGAGTGTTCAAGATATCGAGATTGGGGACACGCTGACGCATTTAAACCGGCAAGCGGAATTGCCTATCCCCGGATACAAAAAAGCCAAACAGGTCGTCTTCTCCTCGATCTATCCGATGAGCACCGACGAATACCAAGATTTGACTAAGGCCCTCGAAAAGCTGGCAATTAACGACGCGGCCCTTACCTTCGAAAAGGATAGCTCAGCCGCCCTCGGCTTTGGGTTTCGATGCGGGTTTCTCGGGCTGTTGCACTTGGATGTCATCCAAGAACGTTTGCAACGCGAATTCGACTTGGGGCTTGTGATCTCGGCACCTTCAGTCAAATACAAACTGGGACTAAAAGATGGTACGACCATCGATGTCGACAACCCAAGCTATTGGCCTGACCCGTCTAATATTGACTCAACCATGGAGCCCTACATCAAGGCTTCGATCCTGATCCCGGAGGAATATGTGGGTCCCGTTATGGAGCTTTGTCGAGAGCATCGCTCGGAAAGCCAGACCATGAACTACCTCTCGGCAGGTCGCGTGGAAGTGACCAGCGAAATGCCGCTCGGAGAAGTACTTTTTGAATTCTATGGAAAACTGAAAATGATCACGCGAGGCTATGGATCGTTTGATTACGTTCCGATCGAGTATCGCAATACCGATGTGGTCAAGGTGGATATCCTGGTCAACAAAGAGCCCATCGATGCGTTGTCTTATCTGGTGCACCGCGAAAAGTCACGGACCCGTGCTCTGCACTACTGCGAACAACTTGCAGAAGCGATCCCACGGCATCAGTTCAAGATCCCGATTCAAGGTGCTATCGGGGGAACGGTCATCGCACGTGCAACGATCCAGCCTTTTCGAAAGGACGTGACGGCCAAGCTCTATGGTGGGGACGTCACGCGAAAGAATAAACTGCTTGAAAAGCAGAAGAAGGGCAAAGCGAAAATGAAGCAGTTCGGAAGTGTGAATATCCCCCAAAAAGCGTTCATCTCCGTGCTGCGATCGGATAATGATTAGTAGTCCGGGCAGTTTGGCACAGCGGTTTGCGCTGTGCATTCCTGCGACCTGACTCCAGCGATCTGATTCCGCGACCTGAGGCTGTGTTATACCAGTCGTAGTTTGGGACCATTGTCCCGAACGAATCAACGGACGAGACATGGGTCCCATCCTCATCATTACCCACAACTCGACAAAGTTTCGTGCTCGTGCTCAAAGAAATGGTGCTCGTGCTCCTAATCGATGGTCGATGGTCGCTCGTCGATAACGAGCACGAGCACCGCCTACGGCTGAGCACGAGCACGAATGAAAAACCCAAGGAAAAACGAGAAATCAAGGATGAAAGTTGTGGGTAATGATGAGGTCCCATCCAACGGCACTTTTCATTCTGCCGATCGCCATAGAACAATTCAAGGAACTTCTTTTCGAAAAATTGTGGCGGGAATGACGCAAGGGCGGGTCGAGACTCGTTTATAGAGGTAGGGACTTCGTTTTTTCAATTTCTGAAAGACTTATTGTCCCTACAGAGGGCATCATGCAAATTTGGAAAAGCAAAGAAAGCGATCCTTTTAATGATTCCGCACTTGAGTCGAGCACACCTTTCTTAGGGGAAAACCGCATTTCCGATTTATTGGATGTTGAGGTGATATCTGCGCAGAAAGGTTTGCAGGTTTTGAGGATTGGTGACAAGAGTCCTTTTTGTCGACTTAAG
>JBBRGW010000157.1:0-8730 GCA_038223525.1 Pirellulales bacterium | reverse complement strand
CCGTTCGCTTGATCGGATCGATTTGGCTCTTTTCACTTGCGATGCAAAACAAGCTGGAGCTGTTCACTGGGGTCTTCGTCGCGCTAAGTTTGAGCGACACCCTTGATGGGCGACTCGCAAGATGGCTTCGGCAGCGATCTGATTTTGGAGCTCGACTGGACAGCTTCGCCGACTCGGTACTCTATGGAGCGCTCTTTTTCGGCTTGTTCTGGTTTCGAGGAGACGTTCTCAATCGTGAAGCAGGGTGGTGGGTGGTGGCTTTGCTCAGCTATTTATTAACAACGGGTGCCGGGCTTTTGAAATATGGTCGCATTCCAAGCTATCATACGTACGGTGCAAAAACATCACAGTGGTTCGTCTTGGCGGGAGCGATCTGCTTATTGCTCGACTATACCGTTTGGCCATTTCGTGTTTCCATGTTTTTGGTCACACTTACCAACTTAGAGTCGACAGCGATTACCTGGGTACTGCCGAAATGGAAGGCCGACGTGTTGACTATTCTGCATGCAAATCGAATCGAGCCGGAAGCGGATTCGAGGTCTATTTGAGGTGTTAGCCAGTGGAAACGCTGTCTTCAACGCAGAGGTCACTCGCGGCAAGAGTGACCTGCGGTAGGTCGCACCTGCCGGGTGCGACTTTTGAGAGTGCGTTCCATATCGTCGTTGATGAAAATACCTTGCAGCGTCTACTTGCAGGGGATCAAAATGGTTTCACCCTTGCCATAAACTTGGTCAACCAACCGCGTGAATAACCGTCTCGTACGTGACCTAGCGACTGCCGAGAAATTTTGGATCGAATAAGATTGCGGCTGAGGACTACATTGTCTGGCCCGATGTCCTGACTTCGACAGGTTCCCGTAAGAGAGTAGCGAACGACATTGTCATCCTCGTCGATCTCTTTCGTTGCGTCCAGGACAATCTGCCCGTTGGGTTTGATGTCGACTATTTCGGCCGCGATGTTGCGTGTGTAATTTTCGGAAGTTCGTAAATTGGAGTCACCGCGATACACTTCGGTTTGAGACGATTGGAACCTTGGGTCACCATCTGCTTGTGGTGCAGGTTTGATGGTATCGAGTCCGACAAGTCTTAACCAATCTTTGAGCGTTGCGTCGTAGCTAGTTGTTTTGCGGGATGTCGCGCTACCTGTGGACAAAGAGGTGGAGATCTCTTCGATTCGTATGCTCACAATGTCGTGCAGCTTCAAGACGCGTGCAGTCGTTGGTGGAACATAGGACCAAGAAGTTTGCAGCCCGAGTTGCCCCGCATTATCTGGTAGTGCAGGGACATAGCCCGCTTGAGCTTGATTGGCGAGATTGTGTTGTTGCCCACTATTTTGACCAGATTGCCCAGACCCTAAATTCGTTTTGGGGGCCGGTAGGATCTCTGAGGTTGGAGCTGCAAAGCTGGATTGGGAGTAGCTAGCCACGGGGCGATGGAACAGACTACTGTTTTGAGCTACAACAATCCGATTCGAAGAGGCTGACAGGATTGTGATAGTGAGTACGCAGGAGGCAAACCTCGTCCATCGCAATTGGCTACTAGTGCTCTGTCCAGTCTTAGTTTTGGGGTACGCCCTAAGTTGTACGACGCTCCGCGTCGTAGGAATCACGACGCGGAGCGTCGTGCAACGAAGTTTGCCAACCCACGTTTTTAATCTGGACGAAGCACTAGTACGGCTTGGTATCCATTGATCTAGTCTTGAAATAGTTGTCATGTGACAATCCTTAACGCGTGCTGTTTGTGCTGGATTTAGTGGCAAATGTCCGATTCGATGCGCCGGTTTGGACTACACCATTGGAGATAACTTCTGCCTTGCGATCGCCGGTGATACGAGCGTGTACACGTTTTCGATGCGGTTGGACTTCAATTTGAATGAGATCATCCATCGAGCCTGATTCTAAGGCGCGTCCGTTTGTTAACACGGAGACATCCCCCGAAACAATTCCGATCGTAACCAAATCTCCTGCGTGGATGATGGTTGGCGGTCCTACTTCCTTTAAGCGGATCACTTGTTGCGTGCTCATTGCTCTCCTCAATTGTTGTCCTACCAATGGATCCGTTTGCGAGAAACAATCCTCGGGACCATAATTGAGTCCGCGCGGCATAGGGATCCAGACAAGGTCTTCTTCGCGGAGAACGTAACCTTTAGAAAGTGCTCGTTTTGCAGCGACAACCATTTCGGGTAGTCTCACGGTGGCTGAGATCGTGATGACCTGTTCGCCATTCTTTCCTTTCACTCGGAAGCTAAATTCTTGTGGCCCATCCCACGGTGGCAGTCCTCCAGCGACCCCTAAAATATTGGTGCGAAGCGAGAAGATCTTGGTGTGTTCTGTGGGCATGTTTACTTGGATGTTCCACTTTCCGAATGAATCGGTTTTCGTGCGAAGATAATCACCGATGGCTAGGGCAGCGAGATTTTCCGCTTGGCTGACGTTCGATGGGGTGATGAATGGTGCAGTGAACTGCGAAGGGTCAATCGGTTGTGGCGACTCCTGGTAGTTAGCCAGTTGAACTTTGGATGAAGCATTGGGGGATGAAGCATTGGGGACATTGGTGTTCTCTTGTTTCTTGGGAGCAGACGGTTCGATTCGCGGCCCCGGTATTCTTCGTACCAAGCAATCGTTAGCACCTTTCCATGAAATGGCTTCCGGTGCTATTCCACGCAGTACCAGCGACTTCTCGATATCGCCTCTCGACCAGCTTTGGTCGGTGCCTATCTTCGGGGCTGGCCCTAAAGCGGCATTCATTATGTTCTTGATAAGCACGTCTGAACCTTGGACAGTGACCAAATCCGATAGCAGGATCAAATTGGGAGGGCAATCGGCTCGGGATAGCAGTATCAACTCCAAGGAGTTGGCCGACTTGCCATTGGAATAGCGTGCTCGCAGTGTGTTGCCCGGCGTTGGGGGGGCTTGCCCGCTGGATGGCCCCAAGGTGCTAACCCAGGTCAGCACTGCCGAAAAGAGCACGCAGACGTAACGAAGATTGATTCGTTGTAGAAAAAAGCTATGGTGGATCATCGCTGGGACTCGGACTATCGACGAAGGTTTGCAATTTGCTGAAGGATTTGGTCGCCTGCTTGAATCGCTTGCGAATTCAGTTCAAACCCTCGTTGCGTTGTGATCAAGTCGATCATTTCTCGTACCGGTTCGACATTGGATTTTTCTAGGGATCCTTGTCTAAAGATCCCGAGTCCGTTTTGTCCAGCCGGCCCAAGTTGAGGTTGGCCACTGGCGTCCGTCGCGTGATACAGGTTTTCACCCAATTTCAACAAGCCGTCCGGATTAATGAACGAGGCCATTGAGAGTTCACCGACTTGGGTCAACGCGGCCCCTCCACCAGGCGAACGCACTTGAACCTGACCGTTCGGGCTGATGACAACGGCGAGAGAGCCCGGTGGAATGCTGATAGGCGGGTCCAAGAGTCGCCCCGTTTGCGCTGAACCAATAACCAATTGGCCATTGGCATTGATATCGAGATTGCCAGCCCTTGTATAAACTTGAGAGCTTGTAAGCGGATCTGTGACTGCAAGAAAGCCTGGGCCTTCGATAGCGATATCTAACTCGCGGCCGGTCTGTTCGATGGTTCCTTGGCCATAGTCCTTTTGTGTGCTTTGAACTCGGGTTCCCAGCCCAATCTCCACTCCGACAGGAGTTGGGTTTTGTTGCGAATCTTGGATGCCAGGGTAAACCTTGTCGCGGTATAGTAGATCTTCGAAATTAGCTCGATCTCGTTTGAATGCGGTGGTATTCATATTCGCCAAATTATTAGCGATCACATCCAGCTTGGTCTGCATGGCTTCCATGCCGGTGGCTGCTGTGTAGAGAGTTTGCACGCTCATGAGTTGGTTCCTTGGTTCTGAGGGGGCGCGGTTGTTTTAGTGATTATTCTTTAAGCAGTCGGCCGATTAAATTGCCGTAGGCTTGGTCGTGATGCTGGATGAGTCGCAGATTGGACTCATAGGCTCGGGTGGCTTCAATTAGTTCCATCATGGCCGTGATGGAGTTGACAGCGGATTTTTCGAGGCTGCCGCTGACGACTGCACGTTCATTGGCGGGGACAGGTTGCGTTTGCGCGAGTGGTCGAAACAGGTTGTCGCCAGCACGAGACAGGTCGCCTAACGACTCGGGTTTGGAAAGCATCAATAGGATGTTTCGTCCATCCTGTTGAATGGCTCCATTGTTGGTAACCGCAAAGTCTCGAGTTGGATCGATTTGAATGGGATTGCCATCGGTCGATAGTACTTGGTCGCCGTTGGGGTTGGTCAATTGGCCGGCTGCGTTAAAGTCAAAACCACCTGCTCGCGTCAGGAATTGCTCCTCGCCCCGTTTTACGACGAAAAAGCTATTGGTATCGTGTAGGGCGAAGTCAGTTTTGATTCCTGTTTGTTCGATTGGACCCGTTTCAAAAATGGTTTGAGTGGGTTCGATTTTGGCTCCACCGCCGATGTCCGCGAGCGTTCCTGAGTTAGGAGAGATATCCCCGTCCTCGATGGCTTTGTTGTGGCGCGCTTGTACGATAGCCAAGCTAGGCTTGAATCCCGGTGTATTGATGTTAGCTAAATTGTTGCTTAAAACTTCCAGCCTGTGGTTTTGGACGTGGGCTCCAGAGGCAGAAAGATACATTCCGTATGGCATATCGCAACTCCTTCGAGACAAGAACGACTCTTTGACTCTAGCGGTTGCGAATTCCTGACGAAACAGCAATATTGGGATGCTGATTCGAAATTTCGTGCAATCCAAGGTTGCTCCATGAACCGGTTCACTACCCAGCCTGCGCAGCTCCACCAACCTCGCTTCCTGTACAGCCGGGGCGAACGGGTCGGATTCTTTATGATCGGCGGACTACTCGCTTGTCTATTAATGATCGCGGCTTGGCTCAAGCCCGATCCGGCTGGGATGGGCACGCATACACAACTCGGACTGCCTGGCTGTAGTATGTTTACTTTCTTGGGGATTCGGTGCCCCGGTTGTGGCATGACCACGTCTTGGGCCTATGTCATGAACGGGAATCTGGAGAGTGCGATTCGAGCCAATTTGGGCGGCGTTCTATTGTGTTTTATTGCGGTTGTCGCATCGCCGCTTCTGCTATGCATCGCGTTTCGCGGTAAGCCGATTTCGAACGGATGGGTCGCGCCGTTAACTATCATCTCACTCGTGGCGGCGATCGTTATTTCGTTTATCGAGTGGCTATTTCGTCTAGCTTTCTGAAAAAGCATCTGATACAAGCCACGCCAATAGTGAAAAGTTCTTGGGCAGAAAAGTGCATTAGGAAAGGATTCCTGCATGGCTGCAAGCAATCAGATCAAATCGCAATGGCACACATTTACACAGCGTTTCCTTTTTGCGCTAGGAAGAATGTGTTTGGTTCCGACAGTCTGTCTTTTCGTTTCGATGTCGTCGGGGTGTGCTCTGCTGTCGTCGGCGATTTACGTTGTCAAGGGAAATGACGCTCCGGCGGAATTCGACGAACTCAAGGACAAACGCGTTGCAGTCGTGGTCAGCACTGACAAAGGGCTCAATGCAGATGCGTCCGGCATCTTGATGTCCAGACATATTAGCGCGTTGTTCGCAGAGCACATCAAAAAGGTCGATATGGTCAACCCTGAAGAAGTGGACCATATCATCAACGACCAAGCGGCCGGCGAAAGATCGATTCCTGCGATTGGAAGTCGACTGCGGGCAGATTATGTTGTGCTTGTTGAACTCAGTAATCTAAAGTTTAAGGACGGGCAGACGCTGTTCAAGGGACGTTGCAACGCATCGGTCTCGGCGTACAAAGTGTCAGAGGGGGATCGTGCGGTTTTCAAAAAGTCATTCCCTCAATTCGTGTATCCTCAGAATGGTGCTCCGGTCTCCGATTTTGATGAAGTCTCGTTCCAGAGGGTTTACTTGTCCGAACTCTCTCTGAGGGTCGCCAGAACATTCTACCCATTCGACCCATCGATCGACGTTGCGAAAGATGCAGCGGTCTCTTCGTTGGGCATGGTCCAATAAGGTTTACAAACATGGACAAAATCAAAATTCTCGTTCTTTCAGCCGTATTGATCTTTTCGATCGTGGGAGTACCCCTTACGTGTCTAAGTCAGGGGCAGGCAATCCCGAATCCAGCGGAATTCCGCATCGATATCGACATCTACAACGATGAAAAAAAGCCGCCAGTGAATATCAAGACGATCTTCACCGACGGAAAGTACATCGAGCTCAACGATGAAGGACATAGGGTCACGATTGTTGATCCAGGCATAGGCAACATTACGATACTCGACACTCTGCAAAGATCGCGAGTAAGCTTTGAGATGACCGCTTTGGAGAACCAATTAAACAATGTTCTCCAAAAAATGACCGAAGAGGAACGACGCAAGTTCTCGAGTAACCGTGAACCTACTCTCGACGGTGACTTGATCGTTCTAGGGAACGATCGCATGGTTTACAAGTTTCGTCCGATGACGCCAAACAATCCCAATATTGCGATTAGCTACGGAGACTTTGCCAACTGGTCGGTCCGCATCAATGCTTTGTTCCTCGAGGCAGCACCTATATTGAGGATGGAATTGAATCAGCTGCTCATTGACCAACGGCAACTGCCATTGGAGTTGCGTCGAGTCAAGGTGACTCCACCAAGCAATAGTATGCCTCAAGGAAAAACGGAGGAGATCGTGGCTCGCATGTTTCTAAATGAGAAACTTTCCCAGGAGGATAAGTCACGCGTTGCATCGGTTCTCAAATCGATGAACGAGTACACTAAGACGACGGACAAGGAGTTCTTTCTCCGATAAGCCATGGAGAGTCCATCACGATCGAACGGTTTTCATTTCACGTTGCGAGCAAACGTCATTCGCTATCCATCGCTGTTTATTAGAATTGGCCTGCTGCGTTTATCGGTAGTCGCCACTATTCTCGTTGCGCTTGTTGGATGGCCCTGTTTAGACGGATGGCCCTGTTTAGGCGCTCACCGTTTAGAAGCTCAGGGGCCAGAGGTTAGGCTTGCATCGGTTTCTGCCAGCTCGGTTTCTGCCAGCTCGGTTTCACACCCGCGAGTTAGCAGTTGGCCCTACGAGCTACTTGCCGGTCAATTTCAAATCCATTCTACGGTTCCACTAAGCAACCTTCATCCCTTGCTTCCTAAATTGACTGTGCTACCCAAGGAGCTTCAGACTTCGCTAAATATCTCCATCGCAGATCAGCCTGTCCATATCGTAGTGCTTGAGGACCGGGCAACATTGGACTCCTACGTGAAACGTATCCTGCCAGAAGCGCCCAGTCGTCGGGCCCTTTACATTAGGCATCGCGGCCCAGGGCTCGTCCTAACCTATTTCAACCCCGCTTGGATAACCGACGCACGGCATGAATGCACTCATGCTGTGCTCGACGCCAGTAACGTCAAAGTGCCTCAGTGGCTGGACGAGGGGTTAGCAGAGTATTTTGAAACAGCTAACGCCAACCTGCTTCTGCATAGCACACATAGCGTCGCCGTTCAGTCGCAGGTTAGGTACGGACAAACTGCCGACCTGGAACAGTTGGAACGCATGCCTTCGACTGCCGCTATGTCCGCTAAAGACTATCGAGATGCATGGAGCGTGGTCGCCTATCTGTTGAACTCCTCACCAAATTCGCAGGTAGCCCTACAGACCTATTTGCAAGATTTACAGAATGAGAAGGCGGCTGGCTTCTTAACGCACCGACTTAAATGGACGGTTCATTCGTGGCGAAATGATTTCACGCAATTCTTTCGCAAGCCAGCGGGATGATTTTGGCGATTGTAGGAGTTGCGCCGCCAATTGAGGTGAAGAATCTTTTCGCTCTGGCGTTTTCTGAGACCTACACTTCCTCAGCGATCTTTCCTTGCCCGCTCTATCATTCGGATTGCCGAAGGTGTCGACTGCTTTCGGTTCACTTGCCATCTGGAAACTCAATGCGCTTAGCACAACTCATCGAGCAACTTCATCAGCATCTTCCGACTTTAAGCGAACGTCAGATTGCCTGCCTAGCAATGCTCTATTGCGACCGCGATCCGAATCTGGTCAGTTTGCAAGGAGCAAGCGAGTTCTCCCGAACGGTAGATGAAATCCAGTTGAGAATGCAATCTATCGATGACCAGCATGCGGCCGTTGCAAGCGAGCTGGATGAACTCGCTTCTTCGCAGCCTTGCGAATTCGAACCCAAACATGTTTGGACCCTCATTCGGGCGATCAAAGTGCAAAGCCAATTCGTAGAGATGTTAACAGGTTCAGGCGTTCCACAATTAGGCTAATTTCTTTCCGCCGCCTTACCCCCTAAATCTGCCGAGCCATGGATTAGTTGTGAGCCATAAGCTCGGCACGAGCGACGCTCTGCCAATGTGACATCAAAAGTTTTGGACACCTCTAAGGCGAACGGCAGGCTGAAAGGTACCAGTAGGATGGGACCATAGTCCGTGCAGAGAGTTAGCCGCCAGACACTCCGTCGCCAACACAAACTATCTACGTAAAGGCCTTTACGCCAACCGTAATATCAAAATGCGGCAGAGTAAGCTTCTTCTTTAGGTTTCCGTAATTCTTTGCCATTTCAATAAGGATTTTCTTATCGATTGGTTTTGAAGTGTAGTCATCGCATCCAACATCGAGACACTTCTGGCGATCGCCTGGCATCGCGTGCGCGGTCAGCGCAATAATCGGTAGATCGTACCCGCCTAATCGGATCCTAGCCGTGGCTCCATAGCCGTCCAGTTCGGGCATTTGCATATCCATAAA
>JBBRGW010000156.1:0-8768 GCA_038223525.1 Pirellulales bacterium | reverse complement strand
TATCGCCATTCGCGATGTCAATAAAGCCCTCGGGCAGCGACACGGAGCCACCAGTGTCGCTCACTGCGAAATCACGCAAGCCAATCTAACCGATGCGTCCGGCCGCAAGCTCGATTGCGGATTTGCCGCCCGCTATTCGTTCCCCCGTTAGCCCACGCGGTGATGCATTTGGAAACCGTGGCACCAATGCAAAGGTCACTCTCGGCAAGAGTGAACTACCGTAGGTCGCACCTGCCGGGGGCGACTTTTGGAACTAGACCAATGTTTTCGTTGAGGAAAATGCTACACGTCGTCGTACCGCGTAGCGGAACTTAGCAAATGAGATACACTATCGGCTGCATGCAGGACCCAATAGTTCTGACCTTTGCCAATACGCGATTTTGCATCCAAGGAGTGGTCTGTGGCTCGCAACGAACAACTGATTCGCCAGCACAAAGTAATTCAAATATTGGAGCGGCGACGATACGGCGCGACGCTCGAAGATCTTCGCGACTCCGTGGTTCAAGAGCTTGGAATTGGAACCTTGCACGTTCGCAGCATTCGCCGAGATATTGAAGCGCTCCAAGCTGCCGGAATGGCTATCATTACCGAGGAGACTCAAACCGGCAAAGTCTGGAAGATGAGTCGCGTCGAAAAAGGACTCCACAAGATCGCCATCACCGCCAGCGAACTCATCTCGCTCTCAATGGGCAGAGACTTGCTGTTGCCCCTGGTCGGTACCCAGTTCTGGCAAGGGATCGAAGGGTTCTGGAACAAAGTTCGCGAGCAACTCCCGACGGGTGTCTGGGATCACTACCAACGCTATCGCCGAACACTGCGCGTACTCGGAGTCCCAGCTAAAACTTATGAGAAGCAACAAGGCATTCTCAAAACCATCAATCGATCCATCCAAGAACATCGCAAGTTGGAAATTGAATACGAGTCGATCGGCAAGCCGGTCGCAACGCGATGGCTCGAACCCTACGGTCTGGTGATTTACCAGAGCAGCATCTATGTGGTTGCCATCGAATCGGGGAAAAACGAAGATGCCGATCCGGACGAACGACTCCGTCATTGGAAACTAGACCGATTTACCAAAGCGACCGCGCACGACCAATGGTTCAAGGTACATGAAGAGGTCGATCTTGAACATCACCTAGGGAAAAGTGTTGGGATTTTCAGCGGCGGTGAAAAACCGGTAACCTATACCATTAAACTTTCTAAGAATGCGGCCCGTTGGATCCAAGAGGAACCCTGGCACGCCGAGCAAAGACTAGAATTTGAATCCGATGGCTCTTGCATCATGAAAGTGCCTGCCTACCATCCGATGGAGATCATTCCAAACGTCTTAAAACTGGGCAACGAAGCACAACTGCTCGAACCCGCCGAAGGCCGCAAAGAAATGAAAAAGATAGTTCAACAACTAGCAAAAGATTATTTGTGAGGCGAATGAAATCTCAAATTCGAGATCCGAGATCCGAGATCCGAGATCCGAGATCCGAAACCTGAAACCTGAAACCTGAAACCTGAAAAAATGAATCCAATCGTTCAGATATCGCTCGACTTGACCAACATCGATGAGGCACTTGAAACAGCCGCCATGGCCATGCGGGCTGGGGTCGACTGGCTCGAAGCGGGTACGCCACTAATCTTGGCAGAAGGTCTTCATGGCATTCGCGCCCTTCGCGCTGCCTTTCCGACCACTCCCATCATCGCGGATTTAAAGACGATGGATGGCGGATACCTCGAAGCGCAAATGATGGCGGGCGCCGGGGCAACGCACGTGGTGGTTATGGCCCGCGCTCACGAAGAAACCATTCGATCCGTGGTCAAAGCCGGCCGTGACTTTGGCGTGAAAGTAATGGGCGACAACATGGTTTGTCCCGATATGGTCGCAGGCGCCAAGTGGCTCGAAGACCTCGGTTGCGATTACGTGATTCATCACATCGGCTACGATGAGCGCCGCGGAATCGCAGCTCGCGGACTCCGTATGCCTAGTCCGCTCGATCAACTGCGCGAGGTGGCCAATGCGGTCAAGATACCAGTACAAGCCGTCGGTGGTTTGACGCTCGAACAAGCAGTCCAATGCCCAGCCTATGGCGCACCGCTTGTTGTTCTCGGTGCCCCTCTGACGATCGATGCCGACGCCTTCAAAACAGCGACCGGCGATCTCGAAAGTTCGCTGCGAATGATCTGCGAAGCGATCCGAAAACCCTTCGCCTAAACGTAGGATGGGACCATCGTCCCGTCCGTCCCGTCCGTCTCGATACCCCTCCCCAACCTCTCACGAGAACCTTCCATGAAGTCAGCTGCCGTCGTCAACTTCGCACCCGAAAAACATTCCGTGGAGATCCGCGAAATCGAAAGGCCAGAAATTGGCGAGGACGATATCTTGCTAGAGGTCGCCAACGTCGGTGTCTGCGGAAGCGACTTGCACCAATGGACCGCCGACCATTCTTGGCCTGTCAATTATCCAGTCGTATTGGGTCACGAGTTCGGCGGTACCATCGTCGAACTTGGCAAGCGAGTCGAGGGCTGGCGAGAAGGGGACCGAGTTGTCAGCGAAACGGCAGCTATTGTCAGCCCCAACAATCCTATGACCCGACAAGGAATGTACAACCTGGACCCAACACGAAAAGGATTCGGGTACGGCGTCAACGGAGCCATGACCCGATTCGTTCGTGTGCCGTCTCGTATCTTGCATCGCGTCCCCGACAACTTACCCTTCGAACAAGCTTGCTTGACCGAGCCATGCTGTGTGGCTTACAACGCCGTCGTTCGCAACGCCCGTATCGAGCCCGGTGATCGCATCGTTGTGCTGGGCCCAGGTACGATCGGCATTCTGTGCGCCGCTATGGCCCGACTCTGCGGCGCGCAAGTTGCCTTGGTCGGCCTTGAGCCCGACCGGCACCGATTAGAAATTGCCAAACAGTATGGCTGCGAAGCGATTATCGGCGACGCTAAGACTTGGGCAACGGAACGAGATGGCCTCGGCGCTGATGGCATCATTGATGCAGCTGGTGCAAGCGTGACTCTCAAGATTGCGTTGGACCTCGTTCGACCCGCAGGCTGGATCAGCAAAGTGGGCTGGGGCCCACAACCGCTCGGATTCAATTTGGACCAACTCGTTCAAAAGAACGTAACTCTGCAAGGTAGCTTCAGCCATCACTGGGCTATTTGGGAACGTGTGATCGCGTTGCTCTCCAGCGGTCAGCTAGATATCAAACCGATCATCGGTGGCGTATGGCCCATCTCCCAGTGGCACGAAGCATTCGAAAAAATGCATTCCGGAGCCGTCGTCAAATCAGTCCTATCACCCACCTAAAATGTTTAACCCGCGCAGCGACTAACAGGCTGGTTGGAACGTTTAGCCCATCGCAGCCCACTGAGTAACAGGCTCGCATCCGGCAGATGCGACCTACCAGACAATTCTGTCCGCATCGAAGACTGGGCCTTCGATGCACGTGCGTTGATAGTCCCACTCTCCATCTGCCTGTTTAATCTTGGCGACGCACGTAAAGCAAATCCCGATCCCGCACGCCATGGGGGTCTCCAGCGACAATTCGCACGGAACACTGTATTGCGATGCAACTTTGCTAACCGCCTCCATCATCGGCTCTGGACCACAACATGCAATACGGCATTGGATGCTCGATTCATCCAGTATGCTCGTTAGCAAGTCCGTAACACGCCCATGATGTCCAAGCGACCCATCGTCGGTTGCAACTCGCACCTCCGAGCAAACTCGTTCGAAATCAGATAGGCCCGCTAAGTACTCTTTCGTCTTAGCTCCGTAGCAAAGAGTCACTCGCTTTGCATAACCATTGGGTTGGCTTGGGCTTCCGTATTGGGACTTGCCGAGTGCAGCCGACGCGAGCGTTAGCATGGGAGTTTGCCCGACTCCACCAGCTACCAAAATAAGGTGCTCAGTCCGCTCCGTTGAGAATCCGTTCCCCAAAGGCCCCCAAAGTTCGATCATTTCCCCCGACACGCACCGCGACAATGCTTGCGTAAACTTCCCCTTCGCAGTGTAAACAACACTCACTGCCTCAGGCTGCCCATCCTTGCCGAAATGCCGATCGTACATGGCCAACGCGCGACCGATCAATGGATCCGTCCTACCGCCAATCCGAACCATAAAGAACTGGCCAGGTACCGTCCGCCGCGCTAACTCAGGCGCCACGACCGTCAGTCGCCAAGTGTCTTTTGCAATGCACCGATGCATCGCAATCGGCGACGAAACGAATTCAAACTTGGGCGAACAGTTCTTAACATCCGTTCCAACCGCAGTCGCACCTCTGGGTTCACTCCCCATCGTCATGAAAGCTCTGCCTTGGGCGACGCACCGCGAAGCAACACAACCACAACCCCAACGCAGATAACAATCGCTTGGCTCAACGCAAAGTACACTAGATAGTTGTAAGTGTCCTTGTTGAAACCATAGGTATGAAGTCCGACACCGAGCAAATTGGTGCCGAACATCGACCAAGCGGTAATGATGTTGCCAAACACAGCCAAGATTCCAAATCCGAGCGAAGCGATCATTTTGTCCCACCGAGCGTGCAACAGAAGTGCATTCCAAAGCACGATCATCATCGCGCCGTTTTCCTTGGGATCCCAGCCCCAGAATCGTCCCCAGCTGTCATCGCCCCACAAGCCACCAAGGACTGTGCCGACAAAGCTAAAGAATAGCCCAAAGCATACGACCCCATAACAAATGCGATACAAGGTTGGAATGGCTTCGGTAGACGCTGCACCCATTCGCGACAACACCCCAACCCCCGACGATGCAGCACCCAATCGTTCGAACATCGCCGCAATGACAAGCCCGATACCGAGAAAGCCTGCAACAAAAGTTGCGCTATAGCCCAGCGATACACTGATCACGTGCGTCGAAAGCCAGAACTGAGTATCCAGTACCGCTTCTAGCACCGGCATCGTATCCCCGATGGCCAAACCATTCGCCACCTGCAACGTCAAATAACCCGTAACAGATGCGACAAGTACGGAAATCGATACAGGGAACAGTATCTCGGTGACTGTGCAAAACAGCACCATCGCCCACCCGATAAAGACCGCTGCGGAATAGAGCGTAACAACCGGCGGTCGCTCCGAGATATAGACTCGACTGACAATAGCGATGGTATGTACCAATAACGTGAGTACGCAAATCCAGAAAGCAGTCCGTCTCAACGCATGCCGAGCAAAGATAAAACTGAACATCGCGATGATGCCACAAATGGGATACAAAGTCGATGCAATCGAGACAGGCGAGAAATACTCGTACCAAGCTTCAAATGGTATTTTGGCAGTTCGAATCGATGAGCCAAACTCCTTTTGCACATCTGCTTTGAAATCGCTTACCAACGCATTGATCTTCGAGGCATTCTTTGTGCTTGCACCTAATGCTTGTTCCAATTCCATGAATTTCAAAACAGACGCAGTCTTGGATTCGATTCCCATGGTTTTGAGCTTGACCGTCTCGAATAGAGCTGGCCCGAAGGCATCCCATTTGGCGGGAGGAGCTTTCTCACCCGGTTTCACTTCCGCGTCCCTGATCGGAGGAATGATCGCGATTGGACTTCTTTCTCGAATGTCGTCGATATCAGGCTGCATTTGCTGAAGAAAGGTAACGATCTGCGATGCATCCGAAACGTCACGCGGGGAACGAGGTGTATACGCCACCAACAAGCTTTCAAAGGTCGAGAGCTTCTCGAGCGTCTCGGCCAGCTTCGTCTGCTCGAAGGTCCACTCCTCACGTTTTGTTGCACGCAGTTTCTCAAACTGCTCGCGAATCTTGGGACGCCCTGCAGCGATTTGGCTGTAAGAGTAACGATTGGATTTATGCCGTCTCAATCCAAAGGCCGTGGTTGTCTCGACTGCATCGATGCGTATGAGTGGACTATCTAGAACCCAATCCTCGCGTGCAAAGACGCCAGCAATCCACTGCGTTGCGTCGATTGCTTTGCCCGTCTTGTGCACTGGCTCATACACATGCCCCTCATTGCTGAGAGCGAATTTCTTATTGGAAAGTATCTCGAGAACCTCACTCGCAGCCGAAGAAAGGGGCTTGATACGTCCCCCGTACTGCGTCGGTATTTCGCCAAACGCGTACCAATCGATTTCATCCCGGTCGACCTTGGGCGTTGAGGCTCGCATTCCAACCCAGATCGCCAGCGCACCGCACAGAACGAATGGAATCACATAAATCATCCAACCCATGGGAGATGCGTTGACCTGCTTCGCGGTGCCGCCCAATCGCTTCGCTTTTGCATTTTTAGTTTCCGACGATGCGGCTGTTTCCGCAGGAGTGGCGTAGGCCTTGCGATCGTAACGCGATGCAAATCGGCCGAACGTACCTCCAAAGTGAACCAACATTCCCAAGCCGGAAAGAACACATGCGACGTACGGGATCAGCCAACCTGCGTTCGTAACCACTTGCAGCGTTGTTTGTTCGACGTTATACGGATTCTGACTCGCCTTCATGTATCCAGATTGGTAGAAAGTCTCACCGCGATATCGCATCGGATTGTTCATCCAGATACGTCCTTGTTGCAACGTGTCTCCCTTTTCATCATTGATTTTTACGATCGACGAATAGTCTTTCGCTTTCATCGTACCCGTGTATTCCTCGAGCTGCACATCATCCAGCACAATCGAATAGGGCTTATAATTGCGGCGAAACCGAAGACCAAAGTCCCATGTCTTTCCTGCCGCTTCGACCTTCTCATAATCGGCCGTAAACAAAATCGCATCGTCGTTGAGAAGTTGACTGACAGCATAGGAACCTATCGTGGTTTGGTCTTCTTTGTTGCGAAGCGTCACGTAAGCCGTCGCAAAGTTGGACTGGCTTTTCGCTCCACCCGACTTGGAAAGCTCTTTAAACACATAATCGCGGCTAGCAACGCCTGTCAATTTGTAATCGTCATCGCTGGGCTTCGCCGGGCTTTTGCGATCTTCGCGCGTGGAATTCGTCATCCAGCGATCCACCCGGATTTCGAAGGGCAAGTTCGCAGACGAAAGGAATGTCCCTTTGGCTGCTGAGCGTTCCAGCATTGGGTGCTCAAAAGCGACGACATGATTCTTCTCCGGATCGCTTTTATCAATGAACACCAACTCAACGGTATCCATCTCGTAAGCGACCTGAGTTCGCTGCCCCTCGAAAATCGCAATCCGCTCCTCGCGCTGCGCGTCACCAAATATGAATTGGCCAAGCATCAGCAGGCCAACACCAAGGTGAATCAAAACATTGCCCCCTCGATTTCCGAATAGCAACAATACGCCGACAAGAAGCACTGCACTGACAATTAAACTTTTGCTCAATTGCCATACGATTCGCAAACCTGGATCTGGGATCCGGAAAGCGTCATTGGTGGCTATCAGAAAAATGCTAACGCCGAAAAGAATCGTGGTAATCGACCAAACCGTCCATCGAACGACCCGGGTCTTTGGACTCCAGCCAATACACCAAACCAATGACGCCGCTGCAAGTCCCCATACACTCCCCTTCACACCCGCCCAAAGCCAGTCGTAAGTGAACGGCGGTTCCCCCTGCAAACCGTCACCCAAGTGAGCGCTCACAACAATCAACCCGACCAAAGCGAATCCGACGATCGTAAAAAACAACCCAGCCACAAAGCGCCCACCCTTGGCATTCATGGCAAAACGAGTCATCTTGGCCGCGATCAAGTTAATCAACAGAATCAAGCCAACGGCTGCGCCTCCCGGTATCGCAAAGGCATAAGGTATTGGTTCATCATGCGGAAAAATTGTCTGCGGCATAAACACGTCAAACGGAACCGATGCGACCCAACTATTGAAATACTGCTTCTTGACGTCGACGATCGTCTCTTCGTCTTGAGCAAGTGTTCCCACGAACAGAATCAATGTGCCCAATGCGAACATGCCGACCGTAATTTTGAGTGATCCGACAGCACGCATTGCGAGCCACGCAAGCCCCGCTATGTCGAGTGGTGCTGCTGCCTTTGCAACTGCACCGCTGCTAAATGTTCCTGATGCCACGTGTCGTTACTCCCATCGCAATGAGTTGACAAAGCTTAAAAAAGTAGATTTCTCTTCTTCCATCATCCGCAGTTCGCAATTGAGCTTCACAAACATGCTCATTCCTCTATCGCCCATAGGGATAGAGACCACCATCACTGATCGGGCATCGGGCATATCGGAAGCCCGGACCGTATAGACTTTTCCTGTCTTGCCGCCCGTTTGAATCGACTCCGCATCAGCCACGGTTTTATTGGCCAAAGATTCGATCGCAGCTGAGTCGGTGGTAGGGATCAATTGCCCAATCCACATGGCTGCATTCTGCACTGGTGCATCGCGCGCAGTGCTAACTGTGACTTCACCTTGCTGAGTCCCCTTGGACAGTTTAAAAGTAGCCTCGCGATAAGGCTTCGGGGCTTGCAATTCCCACCCCTCGGGCTTTTCGTAGACTAATTTCAGCGGTGTTCTGGCTGAGGCCGGCTCAGGTTCCGGTTCCGCGCTCGGAACAACTGGATTCACCGGTGTTTCCGCCGAAGTGTTCGTTCCCGATCCGTTCGCGTCGAAGAGGTATGCCGGGATACTTGACCCGTTTCGCGGGACCGTCGGCATGTCGCTCCTAAGTTCCGCGACTCCAATTGCAGGCAATTCAACTTGACCTCTCCATCGATTGATCTGGCCGAGCAAGTACTCGTCCAACATCGACGGATCGCGAGGCAAATCGTATTTGGAGACCGTAAATCGGATGCGTCCATCCGCCGATTCGAAGATCATTTCGGCGATCATTTCAG
>JBBRGW010000155.1:0-8777 GCA_038223525.1 Pirellulales bacterium | reverse complement strand
ACAGGCGATTTGGAACATTATTCAACTGCGATATTCTATCGGCCCGCGTTTACTAAATGCGAGCGGAAACAAGGAGTTTTTTCCGCAAACCCAAAAAAAAAGCACCCGACCTGAAGTCGGGTGCCTTTCGTTCGTTTGTGGAGACTACCAGTTTTCCTGAACAAAGAGCTCATCGACCGCATCCAAGTAGGCCCTGGCCTTGTTATTGATTTCTGGCGGGGGTGCGGCCAGCGAAACTTGTTGCCAAGTCAAATCCGAGCTCTTGGCTAGCACTCGCACAATCTTGGAACCGGCCGGGTCAGAAACCTGAATAAACTGCTGCCTGTTCAAGGTTGCTGTGTACACCAGATGCGAAGGACCGCGAACGGCCGTCAAAAATGCCTGGGTTCCATCATTGCTGAGCACTACTTCATGGAAAGTATCGCCCTCAAAACCATCTCGAGTTATAGTCCATTCGGAGCGTCCATTTGCACCGATGGCTGCATAAAGTCCACTCGTTCGAAGGCTACCGTCTGCAAAGTAAGCCGTCGACGAAAGGTTCTCGATTAAGTTTGCATATCTTGGCGTGATACCCAGAATGCTAAAGTTAAATTCGGCGTCGACCCCACCAGGAGCAGTAATCGTTCGTGAGAACGAATTAGCTCCGGGCGCATCGGTGGTCAGCATCGGAATCGCATAGGTGACTGTGTACGCACCCGGTGGTAAGAGATCAAAGCTGTAGGTACCATCGGTACGGGTCTGCTTGGTCAAAGTCCTACTTGGGGAAGTTGCCGTCGCAGGAACCGTCAAGCTGACTTCGATGCCACCGAGTCGAAGCTCGTTTGCTTCCATCACGCCTGTGTTGTTGTCGTCTACGTAAACAATACCATGAACCTTGCTCGGGATGAACGGCAACACTTCGACGTTGAACGTCCCGATGGATGTCTTTGGATCCGCGACACCATTGGTAGTACCGTTGTCGATCACTTCGTATTGGAAAGTATCACGGCCATTGGCTCCAATCGGCGCCGTATAAGTGATAGTGCCGTTTGCGTTCAAGACTACGGTGCCGACGGTTCCAGCATCACGAATCACTCGACTAATTCGCAAGGTTTGACCGCTTTCATTAGCGGGTCCTCGGGGCATGGTCGCCAGATTTGCAGTCAAATCGAAAATAGTTGGCACGCTGGCAAACACATCGCGGGTCAACGTCGCGGCAGTCGGCGCGTCGTTTACTTCAGATACATTGATGGTCAATGTACCAGGAGCAGTAACAGATCCATCGGAGATCTGATAGGTAAAGCTATCTGGACCGTTGAATGAGGTCGCGGGTGTATAAATCAGATTGCTGCCAACCTGAGAAACCGTTCCTCCATTGGCCGTAGGAATCGTTCCTGAGAGTGGCACAAAAGTGACGGTTTGTGAAGATTCGTTCGCTGGCCCAGGTAGGTCGTTCGCCAACAGTGTGGAGATAGCAATCGTAACGGCTGCGTTTTCCGAAGTGGATACCGGTGCGTCCGGCGTTGAAATCGGAGGGTCATTCACAGCTGAAACATTGATGGTCAGTGTGGCTGACGCACTCAATGGAGAAGGAGTTGTGTTGTTCACGCCGTTGTCGGTCACGGTGTAGAGAATCAATACTTGACCGTTAAAGTCGGCGGCCGGAGTGTACTGAATGTCCCCTGCGACGACAGCAACGGTACCACTACCCGGAGTCTGATTGACCGCGTTGGTGATGGTCAATGTTTGAGCATCTTCGCCCGGTCCTTTGCTTAAACCGGCGGTGATGGTCGCTGCACTGACAATCAGAACGGTATCCTCAACCCCCGCCACCGTTCGATCTGCTGCAACCGGTGGATCATTAACAGGAGTGACCGTGATCGTGACGGTTGCAGTCGATGCAACGCTGCCAGCCCTGTCATCATTCATCGTGTAAGCGAATACGGCATCGCCAAAGAAGTTAGCCACCGGAGTGAAAACCAGTCGATCGTCCGTTAGGACAGCCGGCGTTCCACGATCGTCGAGGACAACTGTTCCTATGCTCGCTGCAGGTTGAGTAAAGGACAGCAGACTCTTAATCGCCCCGTCATTTGCAAAGTCGTTCGCAATGACATCGATGGTGAACGCAGTGGAATCCTCAGGGATACTTGCAGTGTCGGTCAAAGCGAACGGCAATACGGGAGGAATAATAAGTACTTCAACGTTGGCCGATGAAGTCAATCCGGCTGCATCGCGGATAGTATACGAGAAAGTTGCGGTCGTATTAAAAGCACCGAGTGGCGGCGTGTACAACACAGCGGTTCCGCCTGCGTTGACGGTGGCTGTTCCGATACTTGGGGCGGTCACTGAAACAATGGTGATCGTGTCGTTAACTTCGAGTGGACCAGCGTTGTCGTTTCGCATGACAGCAAGCGGGTTGGCGACATTGATTCCCAACACGACAAATCGAGCCGCTTCACCTGTATCCGCAACTGCAGTTGGGGCATCGTTGACCCCAGATACATTAACGGTAACGGTACCTATTGCAGTTAGCTCTGGAGAACCGTTATCGGAGATAGTGTAGGTAAAAGTGTCCGAGCCAAAGAAATTTGCAGCCGGCCTGTAAGTTGTGATCCCGTTCGCGGTTGTAATCGTTCCTCCCTGAGCAGTCGGGCTTTGAGTAGAGATTAATCGTACGCTTTGACCAGGCGATTCACCCGGGCCAGGATTGGAATTCGCAATCAGATCGGTTGGAGCACCCGTCCCGATCAGAACAAGCGAGGAATCTTCGACGGCTGCCAGTGTGCCACTGAACGGCACTGGAGCATCGTTGACCGGTGTGACGTTGACGGTAATCGTTGCGACTCTAGATGCACCAGCGCTGTCAGTACCGGTTACGGTGAAGATCGCATTTCCAAAGAAGTTTGCGGCCGGAGCGAAGTTGAGATCGCCAGAAACAATGGTTGCGGTTCCGTTGGGCGTGGTTCCAGGATTGCTAAGAGAAATGGTTTGATCACTCTCGTTGGCCGGCCCCGGATTGAAAATCTGTGCAGGAGTAATTGCCAGCGGTGTGGCAGCGTCCTCTGCCATCGTAAATTGCGTACCGATCACGTTCGGAGCATCGTTGACGGGGGACACGTTGATCGAAACGGTTCCGGTCGCAGTGTCTGGCGTCGGCGTAGCGTTGTTTCGAATCGTATAAGTGAAAACGACCGGACCAAAGTAATCTGCCGCTGGCGTAAACGAAATGTTCGTCGTGCCATTGATCGAAACAGTACCACCCACGCTTGGTTGTGTGACGCTTACCAATTGGATTGCCGACTGCGCACCGTTGGCATTGATATCGTTCGCAACCACATTGCTCGTCGTCAGTCCCGAGTCTTCGGCGACAGTGATCAAATCCGTGTTCGCAGTTAACTTGTCTGTGATGTTAATAATGCCCGATGGCAATAGCACCACGGACGAAGTGAGATACTGGGCCAATCCACCGTACAGCGCGATGCCGAGATTGTTACCGGAGGAACCTGCTGCAGGGGGCGGAGAGGTGTCGCCGCTCAGATTGATCCGACCGATTTCAGCTCCCTTGAAGAGAGTGTCAACCACGTTGACAAAGCTAGAAGCCTCTCGAATGTCGAGCCGGTTCTTATTCGCAAAGCCACCCATGAGCGTGACCGTGCGTGTCGGTGAGTTCGCGACCGGGGCCTTCAACCGACCATCCAAACCGTTGGTGTACTTCACACCCGTAACCAATTGATTGGTTCCGTCGCGATAGTCGTTGTTTAGATTGTTATTGCGTGCGACCGCTGCGACGATATCCAAGCTTGGGTCCGCGCTGTTCTGCCCAATCGTCAAAGTGATTGGATTGTTGCTGCCGTCTAGCAAGTTATTCGAACCGACCGTCAAAGCATTCGCAACGTCGGTATGCGCCAGCGCACCAACGAAGTTTACCCCAAAGCGGAAGGTCGATTCACTCGTGAGATTCCTGACCGAAATGTTGCCTGCACCCACCGATGGGAGGGCTTGAAGGGCATTGCGGATGTTCGTTGCGGTCCCTACTTCGTCATAAATCTGACCTCCACCGCCACCGGTGAAGAAAGCAGGTGCAATAGGTGCTGTTGTTGCAGTGCCGTACTGGATTGTGAAAGTACCGCCGCGCAGACTATTGGTGATGTCGATCTGGTTGTATTCGCCCCACTGGAACTCGAGCTTCTCAGCCGGTGTGCCGTCAGCGTTGGTATACGACAAATCATGGTAAGCACTGAAAACACCTTGCGGAGTCGTCCGCAAATCCAACATCTGAGTTCGAACAATGATCCGTTCCCCTCGACCTATATTGGCTTCGGGAATTCCATCGTTCGGATTGGGATCTGTCAGTTCTGTGCCAGCGGTTCCATCCGCATTCACCGAGAAGAACTTGTAGCGGACTTGCGCTTGTTCGCCGACCCCTTCGCCGTTGTTGATTGCATTGATCACGATCAGCGCATCGAGGGGAGTAAGGCTATCGTCATTGTCTGCATCGACAAACGAAGCGGCATCGATCGGAGTCTGTCCGGTTAGGGATCCTGCCCCCTGAGAATTGAGCCGGTTGATGACAACCAGCGCATCCAGCGGAGAAATCGAGAAGTCCCCGTTCACATCCGCTGCGACCAGCGAATTGTGGAATGGCATGATATCGGCAGCCATCAATTGACGCTGCTCCAGCGCCTCAAGACGAAGCATCCGCTTCACCCAGCCCTGTTTGGCCGACTTTGAACTGCGATTTCGCGTTGTTGAATTGCGAGCCTGACGAATTGGCGAAACGGACATCGATTCTTCCACCGTAAAGATCAAGAAGGGTAAATCATTGGAAAGGAATTGCACCTCCAGAACTGGTGATACAAACTCCCGTACTGTGAGGGTACTTGGCAATCAGTCGGTTTTCAATCCACTTCTTGCCCAGACAGCCTAAATTACCTATTCACCCCATGCTTCGCGTGAATTTGCCGTCCCTAACAGTATTTCCGTAAATGTGCATTTTTAGAGCTGAATTCATTCAAGAAGTTCCATCCATCTGAAAAATCCAAGAATTGTCAGGCGCATCGAAAAAAACCGGTTTTTTTTCAGCCTATTCGGCATCCCGAAATACCCAAACGGCCACAACACGGCAAATTTGCCCCGCTTCGCTGCCCTATTTCTATTTACGCCATTCGTCCACTTCCTCTATCATTGCCAAGTCATTGCTGTCAGGGCAAGCGTCGTTATCGGAAGAACAACCCCTCGGGAGAGTCGCCACAGAGGCTGAAGAATGAACGGTCAACTAATCATTTTGCTCCTAACATTGCTCGTGCAAAGCCCGAGCGATTCGCCGGTATACCCAACAGGGCGCGGCGGATCCGCAGGGGGAATGGGACAGAAACCCATCGCTCAATACGGTTATGGAGTGGACCAGTATGGAAAGTATTGCATGGTTATTCAAATCCCCCCCGATCGTCTGCTCGAATTTGCTAAAGGGGATCAAGGGGAAGAACTGTTCACACCAATCCCGGTTGACCGCCGAAACGATCTCGACGGGATCCTTTTTCGAGTAGGGACCGGCCAGCTCCCAAATTCGCCGCCTCCACCAAAACTCAGCAATAATCCATCAAACGACCCAACCATACTCACAAAGCTTTCGCAAATTGACAACGGTCCGAACGCAAACCTATCGAACGCATCGCAAAATGGAAACCCGGGAGTATTTCCCAACACTGTCGGTAATGCTGATTCTCAAGTCCTGCCTCCCTCTTCCAACAGTCCGCTTGAAAGGCAACGATTTCCCGGCAACTCGGGCTTAGGGGTTACGCCCAGCAACAACATCAGAAGCGGAAGCGGAGTGGAAAGCCTGGGACAACCTCAAAGCAACAATTCATTTAATGATGACTCTTCGAGCAAGTCACCCTTTGCTTTTTTTAAGGGAAATCAGCCTAATTCAAATACCAACCAAAATAATGTGCCCGCGACGAACCCTCTGCCTTACGGAAACAGCGTGACTGGCCAAAACTACGGATCGAGCGACAACACCAATCGATCTGGCCAAAACAACAGCGCCTATCAAAACAACGGCCCCAACCCCAATGGTTATCCAACCAATGCTAACAGCGCCAACCAACCCCAGAACAACCAGTCCCAGAACAACCAGTCCCTTAACAATCAGGTCCTACCTGCAAACAGCTTTGCGCAACCCAACATGGGCAATAACCCATCGGCTCCGTTCTACAATCAGCCTCCATTGGTTGCACAAGTTCAGAACCCAGGCTTGCCACCTCAAACACAGTCGGACTTCTATGGCTAGAACCAATTCCCAGTAACGCGAAACAACACTACGATTCCCCAACTGACTTACGGGGGACAGGCCAATGCTAGAAGTCCAAGCACATTAACTACCACTGAAACAGCGGACACAGGAGGGGATACGACCTCCCGCACCCCAGAAAGTGTCCTCCCCTTGCTACTGCTTTTCTCCGTTGTAGGAAATGTATATCTCGGGCTTTGGATGAGCCATCTTCGAAGACGATATCGCGAACTGCGAAGCAGCATGCGGGGCATACCGATCTCCGAACTCAGTTAAGCCCGCACAAGTGACCGACCTACTTTTTCGCATTGGATTTCGTCATCAATTCTAGATGGACCTTGGCAACGTCACCCATGTATCCGTCTACCTTCTGCTCGACGCATTTCTCAAGCCATCGCTTTGCATTTTCTTTGTCCTTGATCGCATCATAATACAACCCTAGATAGAGATATCCATAGAATCGACCGCTCACTCCGGTGTTGCTCTTTTCGCAAACCGCAATCAAATCTTCTGGCGTTAGTTTCCCTTGAATCAGTTTCTGAACCTCCATCAAAGGGACTCGCCTATCAAAGCCCGCCAAAAGCACGTCCTTCTGTGAGGCTTCAAGCCCCTTGAGCCTGACGTTGCACAAGAAATGCCAAAACGCGTTCTCCACATCGTTCGGATTCACTTCGCGATGAACCGCAAATTGATCAAGCCCATCCTGGTAGCGCTCTGCATAGTACAAAGAGATGCCTCGCTGCCATAAAAACGGTTTACTCTGCGGACTCAATTCAATGCTCTTATCAAAGTCGACGATCGACTCCGCAATCTTGCCACTTCGAAACTTGAGCGAGCCTCGAATAAGCAACAGTTGCGCGTTGTCTGGAAAACGCTTCACCGCCTCATCCATTTCCTTTATCGCTTCATCCGCTTTGTCGGCCTTGAGCGCAGCCTCAACTCGCTCATGCCATCCATTCAATGCCCGTTCCGACAACTTTTCCTTACCCGACTCTTGAGCCTGGCAGCCCACCCCTGCGGACATTCCAAACAAAAGCAAACTCAACGCGCCGACAATAGCCCAGGAGCATTTCCCGCAGTATTGTCCGCCATCGCCCCGCCCTATCGAAATGCTTGTCTGTGAGTGGTTCACGAATCGGCCCCGTCTGTTTTATGAATAGATTTATGAATAGATTATGGTTAAGATAACGACGTCTCAGTATACTTTCTTACTCAACGTCACGCATGGTCCATGACACATACAATCCTGATCAAAAATGCTACTGCCATCCTACCCGATGGCCGGGCCCTGACGAATCTACTCGTCCGAGACGGAATCATTGCCAGCGTCGATGCCGCGCCGACCTCGCATGCAAACGAAGTCATCGACGCTACCGGTCTCGTTCTCTTTCCAGGTCTCATCGATGACCAAGTGCACTTCCGCGAACCTGGACTTACCCACAAAGAAGATCTACTGACCGCCTCGCAAGCGTGCGCTGCAGGCGGCGTTACCTCCTTTTTGGAAATGCCTAATACAAAACCTGCAGCCATCAACCAATCGCTCATCGAAGACAAGTACCGACTGGCCGCATCCAAAGCCATTGTCAACTTCGGCTTCTACATCGGAGCGACCAGCGATAATGTCAAAGACTTAACCAGCGCCACCGGTGTGCCAGGCATCAAAATCTTCATCGGCTCGAGCACAGGGGATCTGTTGGTCGACGATCAAGAAGCTCTCGAAAGGATCTTCGCAGAAACGACCTTGCCGATCTGTGCACACTGCGAAGACGAAACGACTGTCCGGCTAAATCAAACGCGATTAGGTCCCGATCTAAAAATGGCGGATCACTCGAAGATTCGCGATGAACGAGCTGCCGTCGTCGCAACTCGCCGCGCAATCGATCTCGCTAAACGTCATCATCATCGATTCCACGTTTTGCATGTTAGCACCGCAGCCGAAATCCCCATACTCAGCGACCACGCGAATCTGATCACCGCTGAACTCTGCCCTCACCATTGGCACTTCAACGTCGATGACTACGATCGCTTGGGCACGCTGATCCAAATGAACCCTTCGATCAAAACGCGATCCGATAGCACCCAACTCTGGCAAGCGCTTTTGGATGGCCACATCCAAGTGATCGCAACCGACCACGCTCCGCATACGCTCGAAGAAAAAAACCAAGCCTACCCAAAATCGCCGAGCGGACTTCCTGCCGTCGAAAATTACTTCGCATTGCTCTTGGATCGCGCAGCCCGCGCTGAGTGCACTTGGGAACAGATCGCAAGCTGGACGAGCGATGCTCCCGCTCGCGTTTGGAGTATCGTGGGCAAAGGGCGAATCGAGGTTGGCTACGATGCAGATCTCGTGTTGGTCGACCCCAATGAATTCCGCACGATCGAAAACGCCAAACAGTTCACCAAGAGCAAATGGTCACCATGGAACGGCGACACGTTAAAAGGCTGGCCAAAACGCGTTTTCGTCGCTGGCCGAACTGTCTATCAAGACGGAAAGATCACGACGGAGCAA
>JBBRGW010000154.1:0-8832 GCA_038223525.1 Pirellulales bacterium | reverse complement strand
CAATCCTTGAAAAGGAAGCCACAAGCTTAACTATCGACTGGAGAGCCGGATGCGGGAAATCCGCCAGTCCGGTTCGGAGGGAGGGGAGCCGCAATCCAATGCGGCTTGCCTACCCCTATCGTGAATTAGACGAAGAAACTTTTGCGCAAGTGCTTACTCTTGTCACCAGCTCAGGGAAGGCACGAACTTGGGCGGCTTGCGTACTTTCGTTTTTTGCTCAAACGCATAAGCAAGCTTGATCAACGTGGGTTCGCTCCAATTCTTGCCGATAAAGGTAAGGCCAACCGGTAATCCTTGTACGGTCGCTCCGGGGACGGAAATGCTTGGGTAGCCTGATATCGCTGAAAGATCGGTGCTACCGCCGAGCCAATGATCGCCATTGACCAAGTCGATTGGGCAAGCTGGGCCAAGTGTTGGTGCAACGATTGCATCTAACTTGTGCGTCTCCATAGCCAAATCGATCCCTTCAGTTCGGGCCAGCCGAAGGCATTTCGCTTTCGCCTCCAGGTAAGCATAGTCAGTAAGCGGACCTCGTTTCTGCGCAGCGTCAAAGAAATCCTGCGCAAAGTATTTCATCTCCGTATCGCGATTCGCAACATTGAATGCGATCAGATCGGCGAGCGACTTCATGGGTGAGCGAGTACCGCGATGCGCAAAGTAGTCCAACATGCTCGCCTTCAGTTCGTACTCCAATACGATCGTTTGTGATGGGCCTACATCGTCGATACTTTTAAGACTCTCGAATTCAATGAGCTCGGCTCCCGCATCGCGCATCGCTTGAAGCGAATCGTCCATGACTTTGTCGAGTTTCCCCTCCGGTTTGAAAAAGTTCCGAGCGACTCCGATGCGAGCTCCTTTTAGTCCAGCAGCGTCCAAGTACTGCGTGTAGTCGCTTTGTTTGCGATCGTCCGATTCGAGTGTTGTTTTGTCTTCGGGGTCCTTTCCCGTGAGGACCGCAAGCAAAATGGCGGCGTCTCGTACGGTTCGAGCCATCGGTCCAGCGGTATCTTGCGTAGAGGAGATTGGAATGATGCCTGACCTGCTTATCAGTCCAACCGATGGCTTTATCCCGACGATGCCGCAGGCCGATGCGGGGCACACGATCGAACCATTGGTTTCGGTTCCGATCGCAACGGAGCAAAGGTTTGCGGAGACTGCGGTCCCGGATCCGGAGCTCGAACCACACGGATTTCGATCGAGCACGTAGGGGTTTCGAGTCTGACCACCGCGACCGCTCCATCCGCTGGTTGAGTTTGCGCTTCGAATGTTGGCCCATTCGCTCAAGTTAGTCTTGCCGATAATCACAGCCCCGGCCGCACGTAACTTCTGGACCAGGAACGCATCTTTTTCAGGAGCTGGGCCGACCAAAGCAAGCGAGCCAGCCGTGGTAGACATTTTGTCTGCAGTATCGATATTGTCCTTGATCAAGATCGGGATCCCATGGAGAGGCCCACGTGGCCCCTTGGCTTTTCGCTCTTGGTCCAATTGCGTTGCGATGGCGATCGCGTCAGGGTTGAGCTCAATGACGCTTTTCAGTTGGTGACCATTGCGATCGATTGCGTCGATTCGATCGAGGTACATTTGAGTGAGCGTCTGCGAGGAGCGATTGCCCGATTCCATGAGCTTTTGGAGTTGAGGGATTTCCATTTCGAGCAACTCGAAAGATTCGTCGATCCGAGCTGTAACTTGCATCGCCAGCCCGACGGAAGCCAAACAAGTCCAGAGGCAAAGGGCAAAAATTTGATTCATCGATTTCGAGCCATTCATGTTGAGGGTCTAATATATTCGGTAATTTTCGGTAAGGCGATCGGCAGAATGAAAAGTACCGTAGGATGGGACCGATGCCCCGTCCGTTGATTCGTTCGGGACAATGGTCCCAAACTACGACTGGTATAACCCAGCCTGCCGTTTGCCTAACAGAGAGCTGAAACATTCTGGAGGATGCGGCCATTGTGCCGTCCACCAATGGATTTGCCAAGCTTCCTACGCTTATCGCAAGCCTTCGCTAGCGAATATATATTCAACGAAAATCACGTCTTAGGCGTGCGACTAACGCGATCGGACACGCTGGAGCGCACAACGCGAGGTTATTTCGATCTGTTATGGAGCGAAACAGCCTAGATTGCCGATACCAATCCCATCATGTTGTCGCTCAAAAAACGCCACGTGGTAATTGCAGGGATCCTCGGTGGTCTTGCAATCACCTATCAAGATTCCGGCCCTGCAGCTTGGCAAGCATTGCAAACCAAATTGGCTGCGCTTTCCAAAGCAAATCCTGGGCAACAGCCTGAGTCAGCCAATTCCAACGCGAATGGCGATTTGCTAGCTTACGAAAACGGACCAAGCCGATTTGTTTCCAATTCTTCGATTGGCGAACACATGCGAGCAGGCAACGTTCCTTTCGATGCTTCCGGCCAGGACCGCTTGACCCGAGAATCGCCTCGTTGGCCCACGGTTTCCAGCCAAACTCCCGTTCAACGTCCCAATGGCTCGAATCCTTTGCCCACGATCCGCATTGCGTCGTTTAGCCTCGATGCTTTCGGCGAATCGAAATTAAAGAGAGCCGCAGTCGTCGAAACGATGGCTCGAATGATTCGACAATTCGACGTCATCGCTTTGCAACATATCCAATCCAAACAGCAGAACATTGTTCCGGAACTGCTCGACAAAGTGAATCAAAGCGATCGCCGCTATGACTACTGTGTCGGGCCGCGAGTGGGAACGGCACCCAGCCAGCATCAATTCGCGTTTCTCTTTGATACCGATCGAGTCGAAACTGACAGACAGCAGCTTTACACTATCGATGACCCACAAGCGCTGATCGAATTCGATCCGTTGGTAGCATGGTTCCGATGCAAAGCGGTTCCGACGGACAAAGCCTTTACTTTTTCGCTAGTTAATCTGTACCTTGATCCGTTGTCCAATGGGAAAGAACTCAAGTTGCTCCCTGACTTGATTCGCAGCGTGCGGCAAGATGGAAGGTCCGAAGATGACATCATCCTGCTCGGTAACTTTGGCTACTCCGACAGCGAAATGAGTTCGCTGCAAAGCATCGGCATGCTCTTTGCGTTGGAGGGAGTTCCGACGAGTGTTAATGGCGAAACGATGCTGGACAACATAGTGTTCCCAGCGAGGGCAACAGACGAATTCACCGGACGATCAGGCGTCGTCGATTTCCTGAGGCAACTCAATCTCTCGATCGATCAAGCGTTCCGGATCAGTACGCACATGCCAATCTG
This sequence comes from Pirellulales bacterium, assembly GCA_038223525.1. Classification (GTDB taxonomy): domain Bacteria; phylum Planctomycetota; class Planctomycetia; order Pirellulales; family Pirellulaceae; genus JBKCUI01. Next base: position 5,593 of record JBBRGW010000154.1, on the reverse strand, counting down.
GGCCGAGTTCTTTGCGACCGAGGGAAGCAGTCCCGGTTACACTCGCAAAAATTAAAGAGCCATTCGACCGCCCTGGCCCGCCGTAGGTCACTCTTGCCGAGAGTGACCTTTGCATTGAGGCGAGAATTCCCAATCCGCTCCGTTACATCAGCACGTCATGCACGACGTTTGCAGGTTGGACTCCAGTCAATTTGAAATCGAGACCTTGAGAGCGAACACTCAATCGCTCATGGCTTAGTCCGAGTTGATGGAGCAGAGTCGCGTGGATATCGCGAACATGGACCGAATGATCGATTGGTCCGAAGCCGAACTCATCGGTTTGACCGTAACTGAATCCGGGTTTGAATCCACCCCCTGCAAACCACATCGTGAAGGCGTCGATATGGTGGTTGCGGCCTGTCGATTCGCGAACTTCTCCCATGGGCGTTCTACCAAACTCACCACCCCAAACCACGATGGTGTCTTCGAGCAATCCTCGCTGTTTCAAGTCCATGACGAGCGCGGCTCCGGATTGATCGATCTCGCGACTGATCGAGGGCAAATGCTCCTCGAGATTTTCTGTCGGTCCACCGTGGTGGTCCCAGTTGGTGTGATAGAGTTGGACGAAACGTACACCTCTTTCCACCAACCGCCTGGCCAATAAACAATTTCTCGCAAAGCTCGCCTCTTTCGGTTGCTTGATGCCATACATATCGAGCGTTTGTCGACTCTCATCACTTGTGTCCATTAACTCAGGGGCACTGGTCTGCATACGATACGCCATTTCATAAGCGTTGATGCGGGTCGAAATCTCTTCGTCCCCGGTTTCGGCCAATCGGATTGAATTCAATTTCCGCACCGCTTCCAATACGCGTACTTGATCGCTATCGGTTACCGATTCTGGATTGGTCAAATTGAGGATGGGTTCTCCTTGATTGCGGAGCGGGACACCTTGATAGGTTGTTGGCAGCATCCCGCTCCCCCAAAGAATCGATCCTCCTCTTGGTCCACGTGGACCGCTTTGCAGGACAACGAAGCCAGGTAGATCGTTGCATTCGCTACCCAATCCGTAAGTAAGCCAGGAACCGAGGCTGGGCCGACCGAACTGTCCCGTACCCGTATTCATGAAGAGCTTTGCCGGCGCATGATTGAACAAGTCTGTTTTGCAGGTCCGGATAAAAGTTAGTTGGTCAACAATCTTGGCCGTATGCGGGAGCAAGTCACTAACCCAGGCGCCGCTTTGGCCATACTGCTGAAACGCACGGCGCGTTCCCAAGAGATTGACGCGATGGCTGCTGTCCATGAAGGCAAACCTCTTCCCCTCCAAGTAGCTTTGTGGGATCTGTTGGCCGTTGAGCTGGTTCAACATCGGTTTATGTTCGAACATATCCAGCTGTGACGGACCACCGGCCATGAACAAGTAGATGACCCGTTTGGCTCGTGCAGGGAAATGGGTCGGCTTCGGAGCGAGCGGATTGCTCGATGTGTCCAAATGGTTCGCGTCCGAAGAACCTGCTATGAGGTTTGCGAGCGCGATAGACCCTACACCTAAGCCGCATTGATTGAAAAAATGCCGACGCGTTTGTTGCTGAAGTAGATGCTGTTGGTACATGTCGGCGTTATTCATTCGCGGGTGACGGTTTCATCTAGGTTTAGAAGTGCTCGCGCGGCACTCAACGTATCCAGTTCTTTGAGGATCGCAAGCTCTTGTTCGCTCGCCGATCGCGATGCGCAGCGCCGGAAAGCCACTTCGATCCCATCGGTTTGAATGATCTTTTCAAGCGCTTTAGCGAACTCGAAGAAACCAGAGTCGTTCATGAGCGTTAGTGATTGAAGTGGCGTATTGCTTCGCGTTCGTCGCGTACAGGTACTGAACCCATCGGGAGCATCAAAGACCGTCAGCGACGGTGGCGGAGTGGCGCGATAGACAAAGGTATAAAGCCCGCGTCGATATCGATCCTCGCCGGTGCTTACTTTCCAGTCGCGTTTGACTTGTCCTTGCCCCATCACCCCTTGCGGTATCGGAGGATACACCGGTGGTCCACCCATTTTGGAAGAAAGTAGTCCACATGCTGCGAGCTCCACATCGCGAACGATTTCCGCATCGAGCCGTAATCGACGTTGTCTGGCAAGCAAATAGTTGCCCCGATCTTTTTCGCGTAGATCAGCACGGTCGACGGACGATCGTTGGTACGTCTTCGAGCTAACGATCAATCGATGCAACTCTTTGAGACTCCAGCCTCTTTCCACGAATTCGACAGCCAACCAGTCCAGCAGTTCTGGATGGCTTGGAGGGGTTCCTTGCAAGCCGAAATCGTTTTCGGTCTCCACCAGCCCGCGACCGAAGTAGTGTTGCCAAACGCGATTGACGATAACTCGCGAGGTGAGCGGGTTATTTGGCGAAACGATCCATCTCGCCAGATCAAGACGATTGAGTCCGTTTTCATTAGGTTCCAACTTTGGCAAAACTGCAGGCGTACCAGAGGTAACTTCGTCTGCAGGACGAGTGAAATCCCCTTGGATAAAAAGCTTCGTCTTTCGCGGCGATGATCGTTCCTTCATCACCATCGTGCTAACCCCCTTGCCGAGCAACTTTTCGATTTCGCGAAGACGTTGAAGCTCTTTTTGAAAGGCATCGTCGTTCGCACCAGGACCGAGAGCGTAGAGACTTCGTTTTTGAATAGCATTGCGTTTTGATTTGTCGCCAGCAATCAGTTTTTGGTTGTCCTTTGAGAACGCTTGGATTTGCTCCGTGGTTAGCGATTCTTCCCAAAGTCGCAAAGCCTCTGCTTTATCAGCAACAATTCCGTTCGTCGACTGTTCCAATTGCTTCTGTTCGGCATGCAATGAGGGTGCATTGAGTTCTGGTGGGTAGAGGGTGAGTTCCGGTTCCTCTTGGTTGTTAAAGAAGGCGAAGAATCGGTAGTACTCCTTTTGTTCGATTGGATCGAACTTGTGGTCATGGCATTGAGCGCAGCCGATCGTTAGTCCGAGCCAGACTGTTCCCGTGGTAGCGACGCGATCGAAAACGCTGTCGATTCGGAACTGCTCTGGATCGATGCCCCCCTCTTGATTGATTTGCGTGTTTCGATGAAACCCAGTTGCAACGAGCTGCGGTTCGGTTGGGTTTGGCAATACGTCGCCTGCAAGTTGTTCGATGGTGAATTGATCGAAGGGTAGATCGCGATTCAATGCATTGATGACCCAATCGCGATACTTCCAGATTTGACGTGGAGCATCAACGGAGTATCCATTGCTGTCTGCATAGCGCGCTTGATCGAGCCACCAGCGTCCCCAACGTTCGCCGTAGCTGGGGGTTTGAAGCAACCGAGTAACCAAATCGGATTTGGCTTTTTCCGCGTTTAATCGAAACGCGGCGACAAAGTCATCGACCTCTTGCACGGTCGGAGGGAGTCCCAAGAGATCGAGATTCAAGCGTCGAATGAGAGTCGTCGGATCGGCTTCAGGAGAGGGTGACAGGTGCTCGTTGGCGAGTCTATCTAAGACGAAGCTGTCGATGGGATGAACAGTACTTTGGCTGGCGTTCGCCTGTATTGGAAGCGGGCTTTTGGTGGGGGGAACAAAAGACCAATGCTTGTCGTATCGAGCCCCTTGCACGACCCAAGATTTCAGGATGTCCCTTTGTTTGTCAGTCAATTTCTTGCCCGACTCATGCGGCGGCATCATTTCTTCGTCGGTAGCCAGAATCCGCTGAATGAGTTCGCTCTCGTCCGGCTTGCCTGGAATGACCGCTGCTTTGCCAGAATCTAGCGTTGCAGTCGCCCCCTCACGGTTGTCGAGCCGAAGACCTGCCTCGCGTTTCCCTTTGTCGAAACCGTGGCAAGCGAAGCAGTTTTCGGCGAGGATTGGTCGAACATCGCGATTGTATTGCAGTTCCTGAGCGACAGCGTATTGGCAGGCTAGGACAGAGAGTAGAAGCGAGCCGAAAAACCAGCGAGGGACATGTGGAAGGATGCGAAAAAGCAGCAGCATGCAATGACTCTGGGAGGATAGTTTGGCTGTCAAAACAAGCACGGGTGGCAAACTACGAGGAATGTATCAAAGGAAAGGTACTTTCTATGATAGCTGATCCGTTTAAATCCTGCGCAAAATCACTAGAATAGGTAGCACCGTTGTGAAGAAGTAGTCGAGCCGTCGTTAATGCGAAAAAGGCAATTAGGTTAGCACGGCTGTCCGAGCCGTGGCTCGCCGGGCGATGCCCTGAAACGACAATCCCTTTTTGGTAGCATGACCTGAAAAGAGCAGGCAAACCGTGAGCAAAATCGCGTCCCCCAAACTATCCTTCTGTTTCGAAACTCTGGACCAACGTCGTTGCATGGCGGTCGCAAGTGTTGTCAGGGACGGAGTGGGAAAAGGAAGTGCGGATCTGAGGACCGCTCAAAGGGGTCAGCTGACCCCTATAATGCGTAACGGGGACTAAACTGTTACTAAGCCGACGCGGATTGCATCGGCAATTTATTTTGCTTGGCCAGTTAGCGGAACATGCTAAATAACCGAGTCAGCCCGAATACCAAAATAGTCCAGGTCCAATTGGGACCAATTCTGGTTCTCAAAATCAATTTCAGTTTCGATTTCAGAATCGCCGGAGCGACAAAGTGATTTGAAATCTATGTCGAAAGATTTTGCGGAAGCGTCGTTTGCTGTCGCGTAACCGATTGATGACTCGGGCCCAAAGGTACTCATCCACCCATCAATTGAAAGACCGTGGAGTTGATCGTTGTTATATTCTCGGCGTTTCACACTGTCGGTTAGCTGATCCACCGCCATAGCGATTCTGGAATCAGGAACCTCCGAAGTCGTCGAAGTTAGTTCAAACAAGTGTGGCGGTGGAGGATCTGCGATACCTTGCGGATTTGTATTGCCTACAGCCAGTGCGAAGGTGGCGGACGCAATTTGGATACCCGAGGTGCGACTTCTCGCATTGGTATATTGATAGATTTTGTCAGTTCCGTTGTCGACGACCCAAATGTTTTGGCTACCGTTGGTCGGATCGATTGTAAGCCCGGTTGGTGACTTGTTTGCCGAGTCGATCGTCCAATTGCCTAGATAGGATCCGCCGATTGTGTACTTGAATATCTTGTCGGATGTACCGTCGTTTAGAACCCAGAGAAAGTTTCCATCGGTAACAATTCCTTTGGGGTTTGAATTTGCGGAATTGAGTGTGAAGTTGCTTGTTGCGGCCTGGCTACCTGATCTACGTGAACCACCACCCGCATAGCGATAGACGCGGTCGGACGAGTTCTCAACAATCCATACATCGGAACCAGTGGTTGCAACGCCTTCTACAGAGGCGAAGAAGGGCAAAGACGACGCTGTCCAAGAGCCTTGCAAAGCTCCGGTGTTGTTGTAAACATAGACGTTTCGGTTTTTATCTCCGACCCAAAGGATTGTTCCTGCTGCATTGGCTGCTGCACCGCGCGGTGAAGTGTTACCAACGTTGGTCGAGAAATTGTCGATGGTCAATTCGCCGCTGGTGGAATACTGATACGTGCGATCCCGGGCGGAGTCATCCACAACATAAAACTTAGTCGGCTCGGCTGGTGGTAGCTTGATCACGAAGTAGATAGACCCTGTAAGATTCGATGCTCTTGGA
>JBBRGW010000153.1:0-8836 GCA_038223525.1 Pirellulales bacterium | reverse complement strand
TCTATGAGTTGGGTCAGCTAAAAATTACGATCGATAGTCAATTCCCATTCGAACAAGCGTCCGATGCGCATCGCCGAGTCGAATCGGGAGTCGATCATGGAAAAGTCGTTCTTACGAGGGAGATGAAAAACATTTTACCTGTTCAGTACGCAAAAGGCGTCGAGTAGAGTTCGCCAAGCTGGCGGGGTTCGAAAAGTAATTTCTTTATAAACTCATGATTGGCCTAGAGAATGCACTACACATTCCCTGAGATAGATTCGATGGTTCCAAAACAAAGAAAGTAAATCATGAAATCAACACCGAACGTCACAAAGCAATCCGCGAAGCCAGTTTGGTTCATCACCGGATGCTCTACTGGATTTGGGCGGCATATCGCGAAGCATGCTCTCGAGCTGGGGTACCGTGTTGCTATTACATCTCGCGATCCCGAAGATATAAAGGATCTAGCCGAAGAGGGGGATGCATTAGTTCTTAGATTAGATGTGACAGACAGGTCCCAAGCCGAAGCCGCCGTCGCAGCAGCCGAAGAGCACTTCGGGGGAATCGACGTTTTAGTAAATAACGCAGGGATTGGTTACTTTGCCGCCGTCGAAGAAAGCGACGAAGAGGAGGTCCGAAAGATGTTCGAAGTCAACGTCTTTGGCCTATGCCGCATGATTCATATCGTACTTCCGGGGATGCGAAAACGACGCAAGGGTTTTATCGTCAATCTTTCGTCGATAGCTGGATTGCGATCATTCCCAGCCCTTGGCTATTACAACTCGACCAAGTTTGCTGTCGAGGGAGTATCTGAAGCGCTTTGGCAGGAAGTCGAACCATTAGGCATTAAAGTAATGCTTGTCGAACCGAGCGGATTCCGGACAGATTGGGCAGGTCGTTCTGCAAACGAAACAAAACATCAGATTGCAGATTATGCGAACACAGCCGATAAGAACATTCAGCAATTGAGGGCTATATCCGGCAACCAAGATGGGGATCCAGTCCGTGCGGCCCACGCAATCGTCCAAGCTGTCGAATCGCCAAATCCACCTCACCGGTTACTCCTTGGTAATGATGCTTATGAAGGTGCTATTTCAAAACTAGACGATCTGCGTAAAGAGTTTAAAGCATGGGAAACCGTCTCACGCGGGGCAGACTTCCCGCAGGCGACACCAGTAGGCTCTGCTTAACTGCAAAAAGCGATGCTTTAGCATGCCACCTGGCTCGTCCAGGTGGTCATGCCGGCCACAGAGCGTTTGGCGACAGATCTTACATTTACTCCAGAACGCCTGATTGCAAGCGAGAACTGAAACCCCATAAGGCAAGTTACCCAAATGTGGTTCCAAGTTCGGTCATCGCAAGGCGGATCGTCGTTCACTCGAAGCCAGATTGCAGCCCTCTTTATGACGATGCTTGGAACGATGATCCCGGTAATGCAGTTTTCGGGGATGTTAAGCCCGGTTTCTTCGTTGGCGGGTCCGGCAGCCGTGATCGGTAACCTTTATCCAGCGTCGCACTATTTGACCATCAGTTGCGGTGTATTTAACAAGGGTCTTGACTTCGTTAGCCTACAAGCTTCATTTTGGCCATTGATTATTGCTGTACCGATCATCCTTTTCGAAAATCGGTCACGCAAAATGGGTGAGAGGCGACCGTCAGATTTTGTAGAAGGCAAGGTACTAGTGCCCCTAAACTTGCTGACGATACTTCGGCTGATCTGTAATTGAACCGAATATTTCGCGCACGTGCGCCGCTATTTGTCGGTCAGTCATTTTGTTAGCGGTTTCGACGTGGGAGACGCGGCCTTTGAGGTTCATCCCCTCAAGGCGTTTGCTGAACTCTCCTTTGGCCTCGCCGGGCCCCATGATGAAAATCGCATCGGCGTGGCGCAAATGCGCGATCACATTGTCGTAGTGCTTATTAAAATGGGTCATTGCTTTTCGCTCTCGTTTATCCTCTGCTATAAAATCGCTAAATGTATGTTCGTTGCGATCATTGTGTTGAGAATCGGGCGCGCTGGTCGCTTCGGCGTCTGCCTGAATTACGGACATTGACTCAACGCCATCTATTTGCAGAACCACAACAGCCCTATGATGATCGATCCATATTCCTGCGTTGATTGTCATTTTGCAATTCCTCGGTTTAAAACTTATCTAGTCACATTGTTGTGGGCGATTTAATTTCTAGGTCCATCGCGAAGGTTGCCGACTTTAGTGTGTCGGCTCAGGCAGAATGCATCAAGGATTGTCTCCTCGGCTTGATCGACTTGCGCTAGGGCGAGTGCGATAGCGACGTGCCTTGGGTCGTCTTTCGCTTCTCGTTCTTCCAATACAGAGACGATCTCTTGCTTCCAATGGAGCATCGCGTCTTTGGTCTCAGCAATTTTGAGAAGTGCCTCGAGGGCATGACTTTGCTTGAGTCGCACAACAGAACAAAAATCCTGAAGAGCTTGCGTCATTTTCGATGTCCCACTTTTGATTGTTAGGTGTTGCTTAACCGAATTGGGTTTTTCCCTTTGCTTCAACCAATTCAAGGCACCGATCTGCGATTGCCTCTTTTGAGATGGGTAGCGAAAGTACGTCGCTGACTGTGGTGCGGAGGCTGTTGACCAATTCCATGTTCGTCTCAAATGTCACCAATAACAGAACCGTAATACTAACCAATGATGGGTTCGAGAACATCGATGGGAGGACGCCGTCGCCTCCACCTGTCGATATGCATGTGGAGCAGCTCCCGCAGTTGCTCGCGATCCAGTTCGGAAATGGGTGTGATAACGCGTGTTGAATCCATTAAAACTTTCCTTTTGAACAGATGCGGTTTGCATTGAGGCGACCGCAAACACCCCGATGCACTTCAAAAGTGATCAGTTAGGGACTACTGAATATGTTCGGCGACGAACCAGACTTGGAGCTCGTTGAGTCTTATCAAATCAGAGACGATGATGTCATTGGTTCCCAGATCTCCATGATCAGCCGATTCGCGGGCCATGGCTCGAGCCTCGAGCAGAATGACCTCATGTGCTTGTAACAGTCTTTTGATTTGATTTTCGGTATCCTCGCGGCCCTTGGGGGAACGCGGGATATTGGTTACCTCAGCGACATCGTGTGCCATGGCAATGGAAACACCGCCTAGTGTCTGGATTCGCTCTGCGACGGTGTCAGCTAGTGCTGCCTGCTCCTCATAGTGCTTGTCAAAAAGCAGATGAATGGAATAGAAGTTGGGACCAGACGCTTGCCAGTGATGCTTTTTGTAGAGAGAGCTAAGTGTCAATGTATCAGCAAGCAATTGGTTCAAATTGTCGATACTGGATGCCGCCGCGCTTGGCTCCAGGGCAAGTGGGTTTCGGCGTGCCTTTCCGAAGGGCTGAATCTCTCCGCGCGGGGACGGAACGATTGGCTCTTGCAAATGGGATGGGAGAACTTTGGTGATGCTGGAATTGGACATTTGTAAATTCTTTGGTGAAATAAGGAATGGACTAATGATTTTCAGTTTTGCGAGTACAGCGGCACTTCGAAGCCGTGATCGGATATCCCGATGCGTAAGCAAGCAGTTAGAACCTAGCTTCGCTTGGGATTTGGGATATCGATCGGCTCCCAGAGGAATGAATTCAATTGACAGTGATCAGGTTCTCAACGTTGGTCACCCCTGGTGCGTGCCAAGCAGCAGCTGCCACTTCTCGTCGCTCGTCCCACGAACGCACATTGCCCGTTAGCGTGACACATCCTTCTTCGGTTGTGACTTTGATGGATTGCGCATCGAGCAGGGCGTTGCGCTTCAATGCGGCTTCGATCGAATGCTTGACTTCGCTGGGCACAAGCACTGGCTTTACCTCAATCTTGTTCGAGACGCCCTTCACACCGGCCAGGTACTTGATGGCGTGTTCTGCAGAGTGTCGCTCGTACTCCCAGGTGGCTAGTCCGGTGAGCGTTACCCAGCCGTTTTCAACAGTGGCCAGAATGTGAACGGGGACCCAAACATGCCAACCGAGGGTACTTGCAACGGATTCGGCGATTTGTGCGTCGGAGCGCAATTGCCCGTCCACAACGTGGACTTCAAGTTCTTCCGCGATGGCTTTGACGCCTGAAACGCGTTGAACAGCCAGTTCCGCGGCTGACTTTTCCGCATAGTTGGAGACAGTTCCGCTTAGAGTGACGACTCCTTGATGCGTTCGAACGGTGATATCGCGCGATTTGATCGTCGAATCCCAAAGCAGTTCCTCCATGATTTCATTTTTCATTTGTGAATCTGTTTTCATTTTGATTCCTAGTCCTGCTTTTTAAGCAAAAAAAAGCCGATGCGGATGGACACCTGGAAGTGTCTATCCGCATCGGCCTACTTGATAACCAACCCCCCGACATTCGGAGTGCGTTTTATTGAGTCGTCCAATCATTGCTTCGTCTGCGAATACCGATGGATGACGGTCTTCGCACGACAACACTTTACGCCTAAGGGTCTGACAAAGCAATGCGCAAAACGGAAGTGAGCGACCAGACCAGCAAAAGCGAAATCAGTTCGTGATTGCGATAGCCCATTGCCTTCTGGTTGAAGCGTGTTATGGTCATGGTTGGAGCTCTGCTAGACAACGTGGCGTGGAAGCAGAGACTCAAAATTGGAACACTAACTGAGACGCAGGTCGGCAATAGCTGATTGGCGAAATAGGGAGTAAGCCGTTGCAGTTGATTTCCCGAAACGGGAAACGAGTGCGTCGGCTTTTTTTATTGGTCTAAAGCAACAGAAATCAAAACAACATGAATACAAACGTTATTGGCTTTGATAATCAAACTGCAGCACCGCACGAATCCATCGCGAACAATCGAAGGATTCTATTGCTGTCTCGCCCTAACGGCGCACCGAAGGCCGAAGATTTCCGAACCGAAGTATGCCTTGCTCCGGTCGCAGGGCCAGGTGAGTTGCTGCTCCGAACATTGTACCTGTCGCTCGATCCCTACATGCGTGGTCGCATGAGCGATACTCCATCCTATGCAGCGCCAATACCTTTGGGGGGCGTGATGGAAGGTGGAACGATCTCCAGGGTGGAACAATCGAACCACGATGACTACGAAGCCGGCGATCTTGTACTTGGATCGTCTGGCTGGCAGGATTTTTCTGTTTCAAATGGAGATGGTCTAACCCGTCTTGACGCCAACATTCACAAAACCTCCTTGGCTCTCGGCGTACTTGGCATGCCCGGTTTCACTGCCTATATGGGACTTCTGGAGATTGGGCAACCAAAAAAGGGAGAGACCGTAGTCGTGGCTGCGGCAACTGGGGCTGTAGGTTCGGTCGTTGGTCAAATTGCGAAGATCCGTGGCTGCCGCGCCGTCGGTATTGCGGGGGGAGTAGATAAATGCAGATTCGCCGTGGATGAACTCGGCTTTGACGAATGCATTGATCGCCATGATAGGGATTTTGCAAAGCGTCTCAAGCTCGCGTGTACGGAAGGTATCGATATCTATTTCGAGAGTGTGGGGGGTGAAGTCTTTGACGCGGTAATGCCACTGCTCAATACGAGTGCGAGAATTCCACTCTGCGGATTAATTTCAAGCTATAACGACTCTGGTGTAAACGCTGGCCCCGACAAGCTTGGGCTTTTTGCTAGAACGCTACTCACCAAACGAATCAAGGTCCAAGGCTTTATTATTTTCCAGGACTATGGTGATCGATTCGACGAGTTCGCAAGCCAAATGGGAAAGTGGGTGCGAGATGGAAGCGTGAAATTTCGCGAAGATATTGTCGAGGGTCTCGAGAATGCGCCAAAGGCATTTGCCGGCCTGCTGGAAGGCAAGAATTTTGGAAAGCTCCTCATCCATGTGTCGAATGGATAAAAAAGGGTGGGGAAAACCTCAACCCTATCTTGGTTCGCATTGACAGATATTGCCCCCAATTGCACCCGCGGCGAGCGCCGTCGGCAATGCGAATAGCCGACCACGCTGGTTGAGGGTGCAATAACAAGCCCGTTCGCGGTCCACTTGCAAATCAAACTGCCGCTCACATCTCATTCCGACTTGAAGAGGTGTTTCGTCTTTTCCTCGATCGCGCTTGCATCTTGCTTCATCTTGTCACCATCGACTTGGAAATGAACGTCCATTTTTTCGCTAAACGGCACCTTGTTTGTCTCCATGCTAAACCAACCACGGAAGAATCCGATGCCGACGGCTAACACAACTAGAATGAGGACAAAGGATATCAACCTGCGCATAATAAGAGTACCTTTCTACGACGGCGAATTTTTTAGGACTAGAGACTAAGTGGAAGGCGACCAGCGAGAATCAAAATGAGGAGGATAATCAGAACAAGTCCCAGGCCGCCGCTTGGAAAGTAACCCCAGTTGCGACTGTGAGGCCATGTCGGAACGCTGCCGAGAATCATGAGAATCAAAAGCACCAGCAAAACAGTTCCTAACATGATCTCTACCTCTTTCAAACGGTAAGTACTTAAATGCAGCTCTCCAGAATCAATGGATTCGAGATAAAGCTTCGCAACGAATCAGCAGGCATCTTACAAAGCTTGTGGTTGCGAATAATTAAGCAATGCAAACACCATGCCAAAGTGAACGCTATCCAAAAGTTGTTGCTATAAGTACAGGTCCGAGTGCAGAATCAACCGGTTTGGTTGATTGACGACCATGCTGCTTGGCTTGACCCGTTACCTCGTTTCCCGATCGTAGAGTACGTGCGGTATTTCGTTCGCACTCGGAAAGAAACTTCACTTTGGCCCACGAATTGCGTTATCCAGAAATCACACAGCAACCATTGCTAGTGGCTGGAGTCGCTTCACGTTAAGGAGAAACCAAATGAAAATCAAATCACTTGTATCGATTGTTGCAGGAATAGAAAACGCTCGAGATCGACAGCTAGCGATCCGCCAATCATGGTCAGCGTTGGAAATCGCAGAGCGTCGTCGTTTAGCGATCGACGCTCAGAATCGTCTTGATTTACTCATTTCCATCGGACCACGGAACCCTAATCGGTTCGATGAAGTTTTTGAATTGGCTTCTTGCTGCTAGGGAACTACTTTCTCTTTAGCTCGCGGTAGGTTGGCGATTCGGCTAAAGTGAAGATAACAATTTCTTCGCCCGTTACTGTACTGATATCGTGGTGCAGGCTGACCGGCTTTACACCGGTAATGTCTCTGATAAGTTCCTCAAGCTTCGGACGCGCGATCTCGATCAATTGGGAACGTACCTGTTTTAGTAAATCCCGCCCTTTGTCGACGGGCATTGTTTTGACAAGATGCTGTTCCGCGGAGGTCAACACTCCTTGGAGCCTAACTATTAGTAGGTCATCGATTAAATGAGCATGAATATCCTTTGGCCCGCGTCCCATGAACTCGTGTTCGAATCGGGAAATACACTGACAAATCGACGCTTCCATCTCACCTTGGGTTTTCGATGTTTCTCTAATTTCTTTGGTCCTGCATTAGGTGGATGAAGATTACGCAGGAGATAGTACCCTGGCAGGACCCACATAGCAATCATACTGGCGCTCTCTGTGGCAAACGCTGCCAGCGTCCGATTCGCAACTGCCAGCATCCGATTCACAACTGGTCACTCAACGCCCACCGCTCGCCCGCGACGAAACCACGCTAAGGAAATAGCCACGATGGGCAAGTTCACAAGATGAAGAGATGAACCAAGACTCTAGAAATCAGCCGTTTCGAAAATCTTCACGTTCACTCCTGCGGATTCAGGAACACTAAAGTCCTTGCTGGACTTCCATACGCATGGACATACCGAGGTAAGCCATTATGCGTTTAGGTGGCTTGCGAGCACTGCGAAACGCACTGGCACGGTGCTATGGAATTTGCAATCAGAGGATCTAGGAGCTTCGTGCAAATAAGGCTTAAATCTCATACCGATAATGCACTTCATCGATCCCATCCTCGTAGTAATCGATCAATCGACCCAACGATTTGAATCGAGCTGCAGTCACCAATGTGGCGGAATTGGCGACATCGGATGGAAAAGCCATGTAGATGGATCTTCCCCCCCAACCTCGCACTTCATCGAAAATGCGTTGAAAGTCTTGCGGCTTTGTCCCCTGCCCTTGCGGGACCAGTTCCCATGCCAACCAATACGCATCGTTAGTTTCAGGAATCTCGTCCACATCCGTTAGCTTGATATCGTCCAGATTCAGCACTACTTCAACTACTTCACGCGATGCCAACCTCATCCCGTAGACCAGCATCGATTCACTCGGCGCATAGTAATCCGGGTGCCTCAACTCTTGGCAAAAACCGGCTTGAAGATACATATCGCGCACGTCGCGATAGACATCCCCTTGGGTTGGATCGATATAATCGCTCGCATGCACAAATACCTTGCGAGCATCCTGCTCTTTAAAGATCTCAATGATCCATTTCAGCATGCGGGCCCCCTTGCCCGAACGCCGTTGATCCCGTTGCAAGTAGGTCCAGGAAAGGCCAAATGAACCATCGGTATCCGGAATGTGTTTGCCCCCGACTACACCAATGACAGCCCCGTTTTCACACAAACAATACTGGCCGCCCACTCCCCGCGCATAGGATTCCTGAGCTTCCTCAGCATCATCCTCGTCGTAGTCAGAAATAATTCCAAGGGCCGATCGGATGTCGTTGGTCATCATCGGCCGCAACTCAAGATTTCCCTCTGCACGTCGACTCATGATCGCTCTCCTAACATACTACCTCTGGCAATGCTTCGCTGGTCAACCCGAGCGGCTTGAACTTGCGAAGCGATGAACTCAATTGCGATCTGTGCGTCGATCTTTTCGCTACACGAAAAAATATCGATGCACAGTGCTCGATGTTCCGGCCAAGTGTGAGCTGCCAGATGGGATTCGGCAATGACCACGACACCTGAAAGACCGTAAGGCGAAAA
>JBBRGW010000152.1:0-8873 GCA_038223525.1 Pirellulales bacterium | reverse complement strand
TTGCCTTTGCCTCGGATTCGGACGGTCCCCTCGTCAAAGTCGATGTCGCGATCGTTCATTCCGACAACCTCGCTCACTCGCAACCCCGCACTGTAGATTACCTCGAGGATTGCAATATCTCGCATCCCCATAGGGTCGCTGGAGTCCGGTGCCTCCAATAACGTTTTGACCTCGTCGCCGGTTAAGAAGTGCGGCAGTTTTCGTTGACCCCTGGGATTGCGCAACGGCTTTGCCGGATTTGTGTCAGCCATATTCTGTCGCTGTGCAAAGCGATAGAAGCTGCGCAGCGATGCCAGCTTGCGGGCGATGCTAGTGCGGGCGTAGCCTGCATCGTGCAACGCGGAGACATAGCCACGCAACTGCGAAGCGTCTACATCGCGAGGAAGGACTTTCTTTTGACCTTCCTCGGTTAAGAAGTCTGCTAAATCCATCAAGTCCTCGCGATAGGATTTGATAGTCAAGTCAGACGAATTCCGTTCGACGTCCAAATAGCGTAAGAATTGAGCGATCTCAGCGTGCATCCGTGTCCCTTCCGATCCTAACGAAACTTCGACTGCACTATTCTACAACTAAGCCGCGCGACGTGTGTTGCTATGTCCTGAACCATTCATCGGGATCAGACCCTTTTGCTCCGCCATGGCCGCGGCAGCCGACTCCAACCTTGTTTGAATGGATTGCACCAAAGAACGGTCCCGATTTCCCATGACCCATCCCAATCGCTCGGCGACCGTTTTTGGACTCATCAGCCCACTGGCGAGATGCCCAAGTCGCTTGGCGACGGAGTCGATTATTACGCCAGTGCCTTCGATCGACGAGTAGGCGCAGGCCAACTGACCGCATGCCCGTCCGATCTCGTAGCCCGCCTCTTGTCCAACCGCAACACGTTTCGGTGCCTGAATAGTCGCTTCCTCTGCGATATCAATTTCGAGCGATAAAGCTGCGATCATCAGAGCAAACTCCACTTCTGCTATCTCACGTTGGCTGGAGTGCAACCAGCCACCTATGTTGCGAAGAGTTCTTTTGCGGAATACGCCACCACACAAAAGTGGGCCAGCCACATTCTTAGGTGACTGCGTGATTCGACGATGAGGCAAAGAATCGCTGGAAACTCCGAGGTAAACTTCGTTGGAAGCAGTGTCGGCAATCGGCATGCAAACGGCTGACACGCTTCGGTCTCTCAGCCGCTCCAAGGCTTCGTCGCACCAATTCGATCGAACGGTTACCCCAGGCAATAGCACTTGAACGACCGGCGAACAGGCTGCGGCGATCGCAAGGTTTAATTGCTCCGAGCAACTCGCATTGGCTTGCGATTGGATCAAAATAACTTCATCTTGATCGAGGCCGTAGGGATCACGGTAGCGACCGTCGTGAGCTATGAGGACTTCGTAATCCTGTTCTCGGTTCTCAAGAATTGAGAGCAGAGTGAGTTCGAGACCAGAATCATCGTGAAGGTGAGGAACAATGATCGAAAGACGCGGCACTTCTGTGGACTCCAGCAAATCGCGATGGGGCGAACTGAATCAAATAGCACACAGTGATCGATCGGCCAGTTCGGAGCCTAAATCCAGCCATTTGGGCGTTTGCCTATTAGCAAAGCCTGGAGGACTTTTCCGGCTTGGCAATGTAGTTATCGCATTATTGGGATGGCAAACTCCAAGGCAGTAATTTTTTACTACCAATCACACGCCGTGTGATTTTTCGAGGCAACATCACACTAGGTCTGATGAGTACTATTAGTTCGGGACAATGGTCCCGAACTACCCCTTCTAACTATGGTGCCCCCCTATGCAAACAGCTCTCGCCATTTTTGCGCATCCTGACGACATTGAATTCGTGGCAGCAGGCACATTGTTGCTGCTCAAGGATTTAGGTTGGAACATCCATTACTTCAATATTGCAAACGGTTGTTGTGGTTCAAACCAGACGGATCGAAAGAAGACGGCGGAAATTCGAGGGCTCGAATCCCAGCGTTCCGCGGCCCTCCTGAACGCGACTTTTTATCCACCGATCTGTGATGATCTCGATATCTTCTACAATGCTGCCAACCTTGCCAAAGTGGCTGCAGTTGTTAGGCACGCCAACCCTTCGGTCATCCTCACTCATGCTGCCGTTGATTACATGGAGGACCACATGGAAACATGTAGGTTGGCGGTTTCCGCTGCATTCGCAAAAGGAAATCCCAACTTTGTAAGCGATCCCATCGTTCCGAATTGCGAGGGAGATGTCGCCATTTATCACGCGCAACCGCATGGCAACCGAACTCCTATGGACGCACTGGTCCATCCTGAGCGGGTCGTCTCGATTGACGCAGTGATGGATCGGAAAATTGCTATGTTGCAATGCCATCAATCACAACAGCAATGGCTCATGACAACGCAGAAGATGAATTCGTACGTACAAACGATGTTGGATCTCAATGAAGAGGTGGCCAAGTTAGGGAATTTGGATTGCCGCTACGCTGAGGGTTGGCAAAAACACTTGCATCTTGGTTTTGCATCCCGTGACTTCGACCCTCTCGGGCCATTGTTTGCAAAATGAATCATGGGATTCGCAGTCCGTGTGGCACGTCTGTCTCCGCCGTGATTTTTCGGTCGGGACGACCGAGCTATACTGGGCCGCATTATTGTCACAAAGCGCATTGTGGTGTTTTGCTCTAGCAGGGAGTTCGATTCATCCGATCAATCCACTTGGAGCACATTCACGAACACTAATGAGATTTCATCGCCATGGACATCGATCGAAACCGATACTTTATGTTTGGTATCATTCTGTTCCTGTTAGGGCTACAGTTTCGATTGGTGGACTCGTTTGTCTTGAATGAGAATAGCACCCGAGCTCTGCAAAAGTTTGCACAAAAGGCAAAGATTACCGACAACAATCTGGCGACCAATGTCTATCTGCAGGTAGCTCCGTCGCCAAAGAAAAGTCTAAACCCGCCCAATTGGCTCGGCTTTGTATTGTTGACTGTGGGCGGCGTCATTTCGCTGCACGCGATGGTCTTGCCGCGCCGATCATAACTGGGGACACAAAAGAATGCGTATCTTGAACTCTCCCGCTTTTTGGGTGATCGTTATCGTTGGCTGTTTGGCTGTTTTTGCTAACCTACACGGTGAACGAACCTCCCACGCTAACTCGCTGAGCGCAAGCGAACGGCCTTCGCTGATGCAGATGTCCAAAGAGGATTCTATTTTACGCGAAGGGGCCGTCCTCACGGAAATCAAGGGGCGATTCAAAAAGAACGCGGAACGGATGATATTCACCGAAGAAGTCACCAACAAGTCTTACAAGTGCCTTGAGAACCTTTGCTTGCAACGTATTGCAGCCAACCAACTGGATGATGACCGAAAGGTCATTTGGATGATTTCAGCAAAGATTACTGAGTTTAACAACGAGAATTTTATCATCCTCGAAAAATCCGTACGCAGTCGTTAAACCCTTACGCAGTCGAATCATCTAACTCGGTTCTCGACTGGCTTTTCAGCATTGCGACCATCTTGGCTATTCCTAGTTTCTTTAGAGTCGCCATATTCTTTTGATAGATCCCGTCGACGTTGGGGTAGGACTCTACTGCTTGTGTGACGCTCGCCTCGCGAAGCAAATGCAAAATCGGAAAGGGGGAGCGATTCGTATAGTTGGTTACATCATCGGATTTCGTACCGGCAAATTGGTACTGCGGATGGAAGCTCGCGATTTGAATGATCCCTTCCAACTCCGAATCCAAAATGGCTTGATCGCAGTCGGCTAAGAATAAGTTGTAGGCCGAAAAATCGTTGAGCACCTCTGGGTGAATGAGTAAAGTGGATTCGATGTCCTCCGGCGCTGTGTCCAGCATCAGCGTCAATTCGAATTGAAGGTCATCCATCAATTCTTGGTTGCATCGCGCCGTGCTTACCCGGTAGCGAATCTGGTTTTGGACGTGGATGGCTTTGGCAAAAGGACAGAGATTGAGGCCGATGACGATGTTTTCTAGCCAACACTTGGTGGAAGCGATGACCGATTCGCTGGATGTATTCATTAGAGTTTTTGCCGACCGCTCAGCGCATCGGCAAGAATTTCTTTATTGGTGAATTCAAGAACGCTGCCGCTTGTGACTCCGCGTGCGAGCCGCGTCAATTGGATTGGAAACTCGTGAAGCTGATTCGAAATAAATAGGGCCGTCCCGTCACCCTCTACGTTTGGGTTGGTGGCCATGATCGCTTCTGAAAAATTGCCGTTCCGAACCCTTTCGACAAGAGCATCGATGGTCAGTTGATCCGGCCCGACTCCTTCTAAAGGCGCAATCCTCCCCAACAATACGTGATAAAGGCCTTTGAAGACACCGGACTGCTCCAGGGCGATCAAATCGCGCGGTTGCTCGACGATGCAAAGCAACGAAGAATCGCGACGCGAGTCCATGCAGATTCCACATAGTTCTCCCTCAGCCAGATTAAAGCAAACCGAACAATATCGCACGTTTTCCCGCACGCGACGGATCGCATCCGCTAAAGCAAATGCCTCGGATTCGTGCACTCGGAGCACATGGTAGGCCAGACGCTCGGCTGTTTTACGGCCAATACCTGGCAAACGCCCCAATTGATCGATCAATTCGGTTACTGATTGTGATATCTCGCTCATGTCTCCGGTAGTTCTCCTTGGTATCTTTCGAGGCTGTTGATAACATATCACAAGCGGTTTTGATCGCTAAGTTGATTTCACTTGTTCCACTCGCTTTTCACCGGTTGCTATGTCCGTCCTGTTGCAAATTAGAAACGCCTCCAAACACTACGGCGACCAGATTTTGATGGAAGATGCCGAGTGCACCATCATGAGCGATACGAAAGTTGGCTTTGTCGGTCGAAACGGGGCCGGCAAGTCCACTTTGCTGCGATGCATCCTCGGCGACGAAGAGCTCGATACCGGGCAGATCATCAAGCACCCCAAACTCAATATCGGCTATCTCCGCCAGCACGATCCGTTTTTGCCCGGCGAGACTTCGCTGGAGTTTATGATGAGGGATAGCGGCCAGCCCGATTGGAAGTGCGGTGAGGTTGGTGGCCAATTCGAACTCAAAGGCAAATACCTCGACGGGCCTGTAGGCGAGCTTTCAGGCGGTTGGCAAACGCGTGTCAAGTTGGCCGCGTTGCTTTTGCATGAACCCAACCTGCTCCTCTTGGACGAACCGACCAACTTCCTCGACTTGCGCACACAAATCTTGCTCGAACACTTCCTGCGAGATTTCCACGAAGCATGCTTGATCGTTTCCCACGACCGCGCCTTCTTAACCGCTACATGTGACGTCACGCTCGATTTGTCTTTGGGCAAATTGACCATGTACCCGGGCAAGATCGACGACTTTTTGGTGTATCAGCAAGAGCTTACCGAACACGATCAACGCGTCAATTCAGCCAACGAGGCCAAGCGCAAACAACTTCAAGAGTTCATCGACAAGAACCGCGCGCGAGCAAGCACGGCGACACGCGCTAAGTCTAAAGAAAAGGCGCTTGGCAAGTTGGAATTCAGGGATGTGCAGGGCGAACAGGCCCGCGCGGTCGTTCGTGCACCTATGGTGGAGCCTCGCAAAGGCCCTGCGGTCCGATGCAAGGAATTGACGATCGGATACGGTGATCACGCGATCGCGAAAGGAATCGATTTAGAAATCGAGCACGGTTCGCGGGCCGCCATCGTCGGTGACAACGGTCAAGGAAAAACGACGCTCTTGCGTACGCTGGTTCAATCTTTGCCCGCGCTGCGAGGGGAAGTAAAATGGGGGTTCGGTTGCGAAATCGGCACCTATGCACAGCACGTCTACACCAGTTTGCCGGAACGAAAAACGGTTCTCGAGTATCTCGAGTACGAAGCGATTCCAGGGACCAAAAACCAAACGATCCTCGACGTCGCTGGCTCGATGCTCTTTCGAGGTAGTGCTGTCAAGAAAAAGATCCCAGTGCTGAGCGGTGGTGAACGTGCCCGACTTTGCATGGCTGCATTGTTGCTAGGTAAGTTCAATATCTTGGTATTGGACGAACCCGGTAATCACTTGGACGTCGAAACCGTCGAAGCGTTAGCCAACGCACTCATCGACTACAAGGGAACAGTCATCTTCACTTCGCACGATCGGCACTTCATGAAGCGAGTCGCATCGAGCATCATCGAAGTCAAAGACGGAACGGTGGTCAACTACCGAGGCGACTACGATTCGTACTTGTACATGGTCAACAAAGAGATCGATAGCGTTGAAAGCGAGCGAAAGGGTTCTGCACCCAAAGCGAGCGACAAACCGACAATGAGCAGCAAACCTAAGGCCACTGCGCCACCCAAGGATCGGGGCCATGTTGCTCTCGCTTCGCCCAAATCGAAAGCGAACCTTTCCAAGAACATCCTAGAAGACGACCGAGCGGTCAAAAGAGAATTGGGCAACCTGGAGAAAGCCATCGCCAAATTGGACTCGCAAAAGAAATCGCTCAATGAGCAACTAATGCATTCGACCGAAGCGATCGCAGCCATGAAGCTACACGAGGAGCTTACCAAAGTCACCACGGAATTGGAGACCGCGGAAATGCGCTGGGCCGAATTGCAGGAACAAATCGAAGCGCTCGAATAAAGCCTGTAACCACTGGCTTTAAACCTAATGGATTGCTTCGCAGACCTTGAACAAAGCTGGCGTGGTCCAAAAATGGGAAACGTAATAGCGGACGTCCATTGGCACTCTCGGCGATTAAGACCACAGCCAGTTCGTCTGGTTGGTAAATTAGTTTAGTAGCTTAGCTACGAAGCGTGAATGAAGGAAACACTCCCCCATTTCTGCATCCCATCCAAGGCGGGATGCTGCTAAGCAGCTCTGCACAAGTAAGTTGGGAAAACACGTAGGCGAGTCTCTCCGAGACTCGCAAAAATCAGCGTCTCGGAGAGACGCTGCTACGTGAATTAGACGAAGAAACTTGTGCAGAGTTGCTTACGGAGAAAAGAACCCGACGCGAAGGAACCGTGCCGTCAGGTCACAGGCCTTGCGAGATACGAGCAGGGAGTTGTGGGTTGCGTTGAGGACCACATGCGCCGCTCCGTTTGCAAGATGCGTGCTGCGAATGGGCACGAGCAAATCAAAACTCGCAGCAATGATTCCGACCTCCAATGCCGCATTCCTTTTCAACTGATTCACATAGCTTGTTCTGACATCCGACAGTTCTCTTGTTGGAGTAAGGATCCGACCCATCCACTTCGATGCAAAACGTGCCACGGGGGAGCCATGATTAGGGGGCGCGAGAAACACGAGCCTCCCAAGATTGGCGACGGCTGAACGGCTCAGCGCGGATTGGACGACAATCGAACCCATACTGTGCGCAACGATATGAAAACGCTTCTCCTGGGCCAGCTGCGAACGAACAAAATCAGAGAAACGAGCTGCATGTTTGTCGATAGGCTCAAACAAGGAGACATAGCTCCATTGCTCAACCCGAAAGCCGCGAGCGCGAAGCATTTGAGCCATCGGCCACATGATCAATCGATTGGCTGAAAAACCATGAACCAACACGATCAAGTCCTGACTGTCACGCTGCCTTTTTGAATTGCGAATGGAAACTACTCCGTCAATCGCGGCTTGCCACTCCAGCCTAGTTTTTCGCGAAGCGCTTGGTAATCATCGTGGCCCGGAACGCTGATGAGCTGAAAGGTATCCTCCGCTCGTGAGATGCGTACTCGCAGCTCTCGACCAAAATGGCAAACGACCCGTCCGTCGACGACAACACTCGCGGTCGGGTGGTCCACTCGAATCTTCAGATCGAATACTCGATCTGCAGTGTCGACGACTGGCCGCATTGTCAATGTGTGAGGGCTGATTGGGCTGATTACAAAAGCCTGTAAATTGCGGCGCAGAATGGGCCCGCCTGCGGATAGATTGTGCGCTGTCGAACCTATTGGCGTGCTGATGATGAGTCCATCGCATGCGTACGTTGTCGCCAGTACTGAATCAATATAGAGATCGATGTACATCATGGTGTACGGCGGTCCACCGAGCACGGACGCTTCGTTCAGACCGATGATGGAATGCAGTACTAGATCGTCTAGAAAGACCTGGCACTGCAACATCAGGTGGTTAGTAACCGAAAATCGGCCGTGGCAAACCTCGGGCCAGATATCCACAAAGCGGCTCGGCGAAATAGCAGCCAGAAAACCAAGTTTGCCGAGATTGACGCCGAGAACAGGTCGTTGCTGATGCCGCATTTGTCGGGCTGATTGCAATATCGATCCGTCACCCCCTAGAACAACGACCAGATCCGACTCGCACGAATCAAACTCATAAGAAAAGCTTTTATCGACCGCTACGATTTCAGCGTGCTGCGCGATAGTATTGAGAATGCCGTTGAGTTCGTGTTCGACCCGAGGTCGATTGGGAGCTGCCAATACCACGACGCGTGGTCGTGTTCTGCCGTCTCGAATCCATCCCCAAGAGGCAGTTAGGCTCAACGGTTACGCTCCTGCATGTTCTGCGTTGGAGTATTTTGCATCGAGCATTTTGCAAGTTTTAGCAATGCCTGCGGGATCGAGTCCAAGGTCTGCAAGCAATTCGTTCCGATCGCCGTGTTCGATAAACTGGTCCGGAATGCCGAGCGTTCGGAGTACGCGTGTATCCCATCCCTGAGCGCAGGCAACCTCGAGAACAGCAGAGCCGAATCCACCCATGAGTGCACCTTCCTCCACGGTCACTACAAAGCGGCACTCGTCGAATAGTTTGCCTAACATGCTCGTGTCCAACGGTTTGATAAAGCGAGCGTTAATCACAGCCACGTCGAGGCCATCTCGCTTCAGCAGGTCAGCCGCCGCAATGCATTGTTGGAGCATGGCGCCGCAGGCGACAATGGCACCGTCTGTGCCCCAGCGAATGGTTTCTGATTTGCCGA
>JBBRGW010000151.1:0-8935 GCA_038223525.1 Pirellulales bacterium | reverse complement strand
GTCCGACAACGGCCGAGGGCTCGGCCGACGGAGCGATTCTCAAGGTCGTCCGCTCGGGTGCTCCCAACAATAATCCATTGACGGTTGCCTATGCATTGAGAGGAAACGCACTCAATGGAACCGATTTTTCTAGTTTGACTGGAACCGTCGTCATTCCCGCGGGCCAGGATTCTGCAACCATAAATATCCTGCCTTTGAGTGACTCGTTGACGGAGGGAAGCGAGAAGCTGATTGTCGAACTAATCGATGCACCTGGGTACCAAGTTGGACGAATCAGCGAACGGACAGCGAACGTCACCATCCAGGACAACGCCTCCGCACCGGCTGGAGGAACATCGATATTGGCTGGGACCGCCTTGACCAATTTCACCCGCTTTGGAGGCAGCTTTTCTAGCTTATCCGATCCAGCGCAGGGCAACGTGATTCAGGCGGCGATTACTACTGTGCCAGCCAATCCGTGGGATGCGCAATTGAACCAAGGTATAAGCAGTGCAATCAACGCCGGAGATATCTTGTATGCCGAATTCTTCGTTCGCTCTATTTCTGGAAACGGAAACATTACCGCCATCTTCGAACATGCAACTTCGTTCGATAAAGCGCTCAATCAATCGTTAGCCATTTCGACTTCATGGAGCAAAGTACAGCTTCCGTTTCGAGCAAACCAGAACTATGCCATCGGTGGCGCGACGTTTGGTTTCCATCTCGGAACGCAAATCCAAACCATCCAGTTTGCCCAGTTCAATGTCCGCAACTATGGACCGTCATCCAATCTATTACCCAACGGTTTGAACCTCAACCAAACCGGAACTTATGGAACCATGGAAAGGACCGATGTATCGGGCCAGCCTTTCGCGAATGCGTATTCCATCACCACGACATCCACTCCGTCGGGCGGACAAAATTGGCTATTCCAGGCATTCGGTCAAAACGCCGTTCCTGTCCAAACCGGTGACACGTTGCGAGTCGACTTTTGGGCCAGGGCTCTCTCGGGCGCTAATCCGCGATTGGATCTCGTCGTGCAGGAATCTTTCGGAACCTTTGCGGTCCTTTCGGCTAACACCAGAATACTGACTACCGGTTGGCAGAGACACACATTCGACCTTGTGATGACGAACCCGTATGCGATCCAACGACTACAGGTCGCGTTGAATGCCGGTTTTGCGCCGCAGGCCATTCAAGTCGGTGGGCTCAATTGGACGAACATGACACGCGGAGTTGAGTACTCGACTTTACCCACGCAATCTTCCGCAGGGACCTATGTCGGCCGAGCAGGAACCGATGCTTGGCGAGTCGACGCCGACAACCGCATCGCTCAAAACCGTCAATCGCAACTCACTGTTCAGGTCCTCGATACGACGGGCAAGACCGTCGATGGGGCTGTGGTTAGTATTCGACAAAAGGAACATGCCTTTAAGTTTGGTTCTGCCGTCAGCGGCTACGACAGTCTGCTCGCTTCCAATGGATCGGCTACGGCGATCAAATACCAATCCGAGATAAAGCGGCTTTTCAACACCGTGGTCGTTGAGAACAACTTGAAGTGGCCCGACTTTGCGGCCAATCGACAATTGGGCATCGACGCAGCCAATTGGGCCGTCGCCAATGGATTGACACTGCGCGGGCACAACGTCATTTGGCCTTCGCGCACGTATATGCCGGCAAGCGTCTGGAGCCAATACGATAGTCTCGGTCCAGGCACTGCTGCTGCGGTGAACTATTTGCGAACCACTATCAACAATCGAATCATCGATACCGCGGACACCTTTGAAGGAAAGGTCTGGGAATGGGATATCGTCAACGAACCTTACAGCAACAACGATGCGATGGGAGTTCTTGGTGAAGCTGAGTTGCTAGAGTGGTTTAGACTTTTCCGCGTTCACGACCCGTTGGCCCGCAGGGCATTGAATGACTACGACATTTTTGCTAGGAACGGTGCAAACAGTGCGCATCGCGCGAATTTCGACAGTTGGCTTACCAGACTAAAAGCTCAAAACCTTGTCGAGACCATCGGCGAGCAAAGTCACTACGCAGAATCCAACCTTACCGACATCGCGGTCCTTGGGCAGTTAATCCAGTCGTATTCAACCACGTTCGGCTTACCTATTGCTATCACCGAGTTCGATATCACTTCGATTGACCAGCAATTGCAAGCGGACTATTTGAGAGACTATCTCACAATGACTTATAGCCAGCCCGGCGTATCGGAATTCATTCAGTGGGGATTTTGGAATAACGTGCACTACCAACCGGGTGCTGCTCTTTACAACAGCGATTTTTCTATTCGCCCAAATGGGCAAGTCTACGAGGATCTGGTTTATGGTGATTGGTGGACGGATACGCGTGGCACTACCCGAGGCGGCGAATTTGTCTCGAATCTGTTTAAAGGGGACTATGAGGTTACCGTCACGGTAGGAGGGCAAAGTTTGACGAAGTCCCTTTCGGCCTTTAACGCAAATGGGTCATTAGCCTTTACTATGCCGGGACTGCAAACCATCGTCCCTCTGTATCAGTATCCGTTGTCCGCTCCGAATGTACTGAGCCCATGGTGGCAACAAACATTCGCGGGTGCGACAGCCTTCACTCCCATCACAGTTATCGCAAACCCCAGAAATGGCCCGATAGCAACGAGTGATGCGGACTACGCGAATTGGATAACCGGATTGACTTTGCTCCGCCAGAATCCCAACATTCGCATCATTGGCTATGTCAGTACGATCGTGTCGCCCGGCTCTTCGGTTGTTCGCCCGGCGGCCGAGATCCTCGCTAACGTCAACTTGTACTCCACTGCCTATAGGAATCCTACCACCAACGCCTCGCTCATCGACGGGATTTTCCTTGATGAAATGAGCACCTCGGTGACGAACATTTCCACTTATTCTTCCGTCGCAAATGGTATCCGCGCTAACACAGGGTTGGCTGGTCGATTCATTGTTGGCAACCCAGGAACAGCCGTTCCGTTAGATTACTTGGATCAAAGAACAGCCGATGTATTCATTGTCCGCGAAGGAACACCAACGGATTTACTCAACAATACGACTCCATCGTATGTTGCTTCTCCGGTCTATTCGAAATTGGGATTCGGGGCGATTGTGCACGGAGCTACAGGAGCCACGGTTCTTGGGCAAATGCTGCGCGAGATCAAAAACCGAGGCTATGACTATACGTTCATAACGGACGATTCAGGGAGCAATCCGTTCGATGTCGCTCCCTCCTATTTCAATGACTTCCTTCGCGATATCCACTCACCCTACATTATGCCTGCATCATTCACATTGGCCGAAAACTCTGCCAACGGAACCATCGTCGGCCTACCGGTTGCAGGTGATCCGGATGCAGGACAATCGCTCTCATTTGCGATCACAGGCGGGAACACAAATAATGCGTTTGAGGTGGATTCAAAAACTGGCCGACTGCGAGTGAACAACGCTGCGGCTTTGGATTTCGAATCCTCCCCGTCATTCCAACTATCGGTGCGCGTAACCGACGACGGTGTCCCTACGTTAAGCGACACTATACTTATAGCGATCAACTTAACGAACGTGAACGAAGCCCCGCGTGTAGAAGGAATCGTTTTTGGTGATGGGACAATGCAGCGTTCGATAGTGAAGCGGATCGAGGTGATCTTCAACTCAACCGTTACCATCGACCCCGATGCGTTTCTATTGGAGCGGCGAAGCAATGGTGCGTTTGCACCTGTACCCGTCACCGACCTTTCGATCGGTGTTACGTCCGTAACTCAAGGCACCAAGACGATTGCTACGTTGACATTTACGGGGAACGAGATCTTCGCAGGATCTTTGGCAGACGGATACTATCGATTGACCCTGGTTTCTACCAAGATCCGCGGGGAGGGGTTGAATCTAGACGGCGATGAGAACGGAGTCGCGGGGGGCGATTTTGTTCGCGGAACCTTGGAAACTGACAACTTCTTTAGGCTTTTCGGTGACTTCGACGGCAACCGTTTGATCAACGGATTGGATTTGGGACGCTTTCGACTTGCCAATGGTACCAGCCTCGGCGATACGAACTTCAATGCTATCTTCGACTTCGACGGGAACGATGTGATCAATGGAATCGATCTAGGTCGATTCCGGATTCGCAATGGAACTTCGCTTTCGTTTTAAGTTTTGGTAACTCGGATACATTTCAATGAACCACCCAGTGCGTTAAGTATTTTCAACCCTTTCCATCGCACCAGTTTCCAACCCAAATTGATTCCGACCAGGGTTTACAATGCTTTAATGGCTCACCAGGTCCTGGTTTCCCCTGCCTCTAGTTTTGTTGTGTTCCATCCAACAAGCAGATAGCCTGAGCAAACCGCCGTCGTCCAACGATGAAGCGCCGCCACCAACCGGTGACCCAAGCGCCAAAAAGCAACCACCGAAATAGGCCGAAAGTGATCGTGGCACGGCGGTCTCCGCCGTGATCTTGCGACGCGGAGCCTCCTACAACTTCCTTCCTTCGGAATTGCATTGTGGCCCGCTGTCTATTATGATCTCAGGCGAGGACTTGTTGGCCATGCAAGGCTCAAAAATCCTCGTTGCCCCTCGGCAATCCCTCCACTGGACCTCAAATGATTGCTCCCCGTCCCACCTCGGTAACGCACACCCTTTGGGCCATCTGGGTCGTCGCGGTTATTGGTTGGAGTGGCTTTGCTTCAGAACCGGACAATGTCCCCGAAACACCAATAGTCCCCGAAGCACCAAAAGTCCCCGAGGCACCAATAGCCCCCGAAACACCAATAGTCCCCGAAACACCAATAGTCCCCGAGGCACCAAAAAACGCTTTGAAATTCGAGCTGGATATCCAACCGATTCTCACAGCTCGAGGCTGCAATTCTGGTCCCTGCCACGGCAAAGCTCGAGGTCAAAACGGCTTCGCTTTGTCCCTTTTGGGCTTTGATGCCAATATGGACTACGAAGCGATCGTCAAGAACTCGCGCGGGCGACGACTTTCTTTTGCCTCGCCAACCGAAAGCTTGCTGCTCAATAAAGCGATCGGCAAACAACCGCATGGAGGAGGGGTAAGGTTTACCGAAAATGACGAAGACTATCGATTGCTCCTGAATTGGATCCAAGGGGGCGTTCCCCGTACTCAGGACTCGGACCCCAAACTAGTTCGCATCGCCCTTACGCCCGAACAGCATTCTCTGGTCGCTGGCCAACATGAGTTACTGACTGTTACTGCATCCTATAACGACGGTTCATCCCGGAACGTCACGCAAATGTGCGCCTTTCAATCGAACGAACCTGCGATTGTCTCTATCGCATCCAGCGGTCGATTGCAGGCAGGGGCATTGCCTGGTGAAGCGACCATCATGGCCCGATACATGGGCCAGATCGCAACTTGGAACACTGCCGTCCCGCGTCCAACCACAGTGCCGCAGGATCGATACGATGCATTACCCCGCAACAACTTCATTGATGGCTTGGTTTATCGAAAGCTTGCTGCACTTAATGTTCTACCTAGCCAACCATGCAACGAGAGCCAATTCTTGCGGAGACTCTATCTCGATGCCATCGGTCGATTGCCCAAGCCTGAGGAATGGGTTGCATACGATCAAGACAATGCTTCCAACAAACGCGAACGATGGGTCCAATCGGTTTTGGAGCAACCCGAGTATGCTGATTTTTGGGCGAACAAATGGGCCGATCTCCTACGCCCCAATCCCTATCGAGTTGGCATCAAAGCGACTTACAGTCTCGACGCTTGGTTGAGGGATGCGTTCCGCAAAAATCTCCCCTACGACCAGTTCGTTCAACAAATTGTGACCGCACAGGGAAGCACTTGGCGAAACGGCGCGGTTACCATCTTTCGGGACCGCCGAGAACCCGAGGAGATCACGACGATGGTCAGTCAGCTCTTTTTGGGTGTCCGATTGGAATGCGCCAAATGCCATCAGCATCCTTTCGAAGTCTACAGCCAAGCCGATTTCTTTGGCATGGCAGCGCATTTTGCCAAGGTGGGCTACAAAGGGACAGGACTTTCGCCGCCGATTTCAGGTGGTGAGGAGATCGTCTTTGCAAAAGAGAATGGCGAAGTAAAGCATCCTCTAACCAATGAAGTGCTCCCACCCAAAGCCCTTTTGAGTTCGATTGTCGATGCGAAGCCTGGCCGAGATCCGCGAGAGAATTTGGCAGATTGGATGCTTTCGCCCGAGAACCCTTACTTTGCACGGGCTGCTGTCAATCGCATCTGGGCCGAAGTGATGGGGGGTGGCATTGTCGACCCGGTGGACGATCTTCGCGCAACCAACCCGCCTAGCAATGAACCGCTTCTCGCGGAATTGGCCACGCACTTTCGCGATGTTGGCTTCGACACCAAGAAGCTTTTGGCGGTGATCTTTACGAGCCAAGTGTACTCGCTATCCTCGCAACCCAACGAAACCAACGGGGCCGACGCACGCAACTTTTCAAGACACTATCGACGACGCTTGAAAGCGGAAGTGCTTTCGGATGCGATCGCGGCCATAACTTTGCAACCCGAAGAGTTTGACGGAATGCCCAAAGAGTCAAGAGCCGTACAACTATGGACGCATCGCATCAACTCCGAATTGTTGGATGCATTTGCTCGTCCTGATCCGAACCAGGATCCACCATGCGAACGTGTCGTCGGTACATCGATGACGCAGACGCTTCACTTAATGAATGCAAATCACATTCAAAAGCGAATTGTGGCCGATGGCGGTCGCTGTGACCAACTTGCTAAATCCGATAAAAGCCCGCTTGCTATCGTTTCTGAACTTTACTTGACGATCTTCAATCGAAAGCCCGATGAAACCGAAATCGGCTTGCTCGAGGCTGAATTCGCAAAGCCCGATGTGAATAGGCGGCGGCTCATCGAAGATATCATGTGGTCAATGCTCAATTCCCCCGAGTTCCTTTATCTAGACTAGTTAGGTAGGCAAAAGATGCTTCGACGATCGTATTTGCAGCTCGGATTGGCCGGAATCGCGGGAGGAGGATTCCTGGATTTACTTGCCATGCGCAACGCTTCTGCAGAGGACAAAGCCAGCGGCAGCAAACCCAAAAGCAACTGTATTCTCATTTGGATGGATGGCGGCCCTACCCATTTCGAGACATTCGACCCAAAGCCTGAAGCCCCAGCTGAGATCCGTGGCGAGTTCCGCCCAATCGAAACCAACGTATCGGGAATTCGCATCTGCGAACACTTGCCCAAACTCGCAAAGATTGCAGACAAGTATGCGATCATACGATCGGTGTGCCATAACCAAGCCAACCATGGCGCTGGCAATCACTACATGATGACAGGTGCTCCCCCGCGTATACCGGTCGGGTGTGGTGCATTTGTAAGCTTCCACCCGAGCTTGGGTTCAGTTGCTGCTTTGGAGCGCCCAGCACCGCACGGTATGCCCGGTTACTTCACCATGCCTAGCATGTCGCGATCGGGTGGCCCTAATTTTCTTGGTGCCAAGTATGCACCGTTTGTCGTCGCAAACGATCCTAACTCAGACCAGTTTCGTGTACGCGATGTCGAGATCCCCAAGGAGTTGCAAAGCGATCGGTTCGGAAAGCGACAGGAATTACGAAAGCTTGTCGATCGGATGCCGAGATACGGCGATCCTGAAGTGGCTGATCCCGTCAGCGCATACGACGAAAACTATTTGCAAGGGTACGATCTGGTCATGACCCCCGAAGCGCAAAAAGCTTTCGATATCCATAGTGAACCTTCAGAAGTACGAGAGGCGTATGGCCGCAACGGATTGGGGCAGCGGGCTCTGTTGGCAAGAAGACTTGTTTCGGCGGGCGTCCCTTTTGTGACTATCTACGATGGCGGTTGGGACCACCACTCGGATCTGTTTGGTGCATTGAAAAAAAGACTTCCTACCTGGGATCAAACGGTCGCGACATTGATCAACGATCTTGACCAGCGCGGGATGTTGGAAACAACCATGGTCATCGCGCTCGGCGAGTTTGGAAGAACACCTAAGATCAGCACACTCGCTGGGCAGACCAAGCCTGGACGCGATCACTGGGCGAATGCCATGTCGATCTTGTTTGCCGGCGGTGGAACTCCGGGTGGACAAGTCATTGGCGCAACGGATCGACAAGGGCATTCTGCATGCGAGCGTGTCCTCTCACCGGAAAATTATGTCTCCACCGTTTATCGAAAGCTCGGGATCGATCCGGCCAAGATTTACTACACCCCGTCCGGTCGACCAACGCATTTGGTAAGCGATCATCATCCAATCCAGGAGCTGATGTGATTTTGAAAGCCAATCGAACAAAGCGAGATCGATTGCGATTCTGTCTACTGCATCATCTGCTCGGGATAGCTGCTCTTGCAAACGTCTTTCACGCCGTAGCCTATGGAAAAGATAAACCGGAGCTAACGAGGCTCTTTCCCGCAGGTGGTCAAGCAGGTACGGTGGTGGCTGTGGAAGCGACTGGCAAATTCCCCGTTTGGCCCTTGCAAGCTTGGTCGGATACCGAATCGATTCAATGGTCCGTTGAAGAGGGCTCTGGAAAACTCAAAGCGACTATCGATGCCAATGCCGAGCCGGGATTGCATTGGATGCGCCTGTATCATCCGAGCGGGGCAACTGCGGTTCGCCCCTTCCTGGTCAGCTCTATGCCTGAACAGATCGAGCTCGAACCGAACAACCGTTTAGCCGAAGCCAACTCGATCGTATCCTTTCCGAAAGTAGTGCATGGAGTCTTGCATAAGCGAGGCGAAGTCGACATGTTTTCCATCATGCTATCGGCTGGTCAACGCATGGTTGCCACGGTCGATGCGGAACAGATGTTGCGTTCGCCCTTGGATGCCAACTTGCAAGTGCTCGATGCGAACGGCTTTTTGCTCAAAGAGAGTCTCGATCATTTTGGTCTCGATCCAAGCCTTGAATTTACGGCTCAGCGCGATGGCAAGTATGTGATGCGTGTATTTGGGTTCCCAGCGGCTCCGGACCAAACGATTG
>JBBRGW010000150.1:0-8972 GCA_038223525.1 Pirellulales bacterium | reverse complement strand
GGCAGCGGGAGCCGATACTGCCGTTGCCATCGCAATCTCACGCTTATTCAACAGTTGGTAGACTCCGGGGCCAACCGGTTCCGGCCATGACCAAAGGTAGGAGTTTTGCGCTGCGTTCCATTCCCACTTGCCCAAATTCTCGGCCGCGGCGGAACGTTTGTCGGCGGTATCCGAAATTAGGTTTGCGGATTCAGGTATGCTGCTTGGAAGCTGCCGCAAGAGAGTTTCGCCTCCAAAGGCTTCTGGATTCGTATTGCGATTGCTAAAGGTAGCGTTGATCAACTCATTGAATATCGGAAAGAAACAGGGTTGCGAACACCAATTGCTCTGATCGAGATCCGCATTGATTACGGCGACGGAACCTGCATCACAGCTCGTTAAAAACAGGAGCGAGGAGGAGTCGCTCAACTCGGCGAGCACTTGATCGCGCAACCCCGTTTCGAGGGCGCGCGATGCGAGACCGCCTCCGATACGCACAGTCTGCATCGCGGCGTTTGCCTGTTCGCCGAAGATGTCGAACGGTGGTTGTCGGTATCGGACATCGCGAACGAAAAGCTCTTTCCTCTTGATCTCGGTCTCAGGCGGGACCAGCTGAACAGGAGGTTGGTATCCGCTCCCCATTGCCGTCGCGAACATGTCCAAGTTGATCGCATCGACCAAATCGCTGGCGATGTAGATCAGCCCTTTGCCCCGTCGTACTTGCGAAGCGATCGTATCGATGGTTGTGCGATCCAGTGCACCGGCATGGTTTATCAAAAAGATGTCGGCTTCGCTGAGGTTTTCAGGATTGACTAAAGCAGGGTCAAGCGATTGCACTCGGCCCGTTGTGACCGATGCGTTAATCGATTTTTCGCTGGATCGCGATGGACCAGCAATCACTTCCAGCGCTTCCCGAATAAAGAATTCGCTGTTTGCCTGTTTCTTTCCGGAAGGTTTCGTCAAAACCAAAACGCGAGGTGGTTGTTCGATTCGAAAGGCGATTGGACGCGAGTCATCAGCGGGGATCGCATCGTTGTTCCCTTGCAAAGAAATCCATCCGGTCACCCATTGAGGGCGAGTGAACTTCATCGGCGCGGTGAGGGTTCCAACGCTTTGCGCACCGACTTTGCCTCGCACTTCGGTTTGAGTGTCCCCTAAGTCGACGTAGGCCTGAATGTCTGCATCTTGGTCGGAAAAATTCGCGACGTCGAATTCGAGAATCACTTCGGCGTCTACGATTCCGCGCCCCGAAAGTCGGAAGCCGGTGACCGCCTGGTTGGGTCCGATATCCGAGGCTACCGATTCGAGTTGGATCTTGGTGTTGATCGGAATGGAATCGAGATAGAGATTGCTCCAGTTCGATCGTTGGAAGTCACTGATCACGATCAGCTCGGTCTTGGTCGCTGTCGATTCGGATAGCATGGAGCCGATGAGGTTCATCGCAGATTTGACTTCGACTCTTTCGCAGCGCGGAGTCGACGTCCTAACGGAATCTCGCACGATTGCGAGATTGGGGGAAACCGACTTAAAGGCCGGTCTCGCTTTAGCGCCAACGAGCACCACGTTGGCTTGAAGGTTAGGTGAGTACTCCAAGTATTTAAGAGCCAGCGTCTGCGCTTGTGCGATGGCCGTCGTTCCAGCCGATTTAGCGGACATGCTCTGACTAACATCGATCATTACGATACGGGCCGTCGCGTCATCAGGGATCGCCTCAATCGCCTGCGAGTTACTAAGCCAAGGACGGGCCAGTGCCATGGCGAGAAGTCCGACGGCCAGCATTCGCAGCAGCAGCACGATCAAGTCACGCAGTCGGCTCCGAGCTCGCTTTTCTTCGATGACCTCTCGCAAGAAGCGGATGGTTGACAGCGGAAACGTAACGGGCCGCGGCTTCGTCAGGAAGTGCACGGCTACCGGAATCGCTAAAGCACCTGCACCAATTCCGAGAGCCCAAAGGTGCAGAAAGTTCATGGAGTTAAGCGAGGGTAAAAGGTCGTACGCGACTATGCATAGATGCAATATTTGTTGGAGCCACTGACTGCTCCTATCATACAAGCGTTTGCATGGTAGCGGAATGCGCCAAAAGATTGTTGTTCGGTCCCTCGATCTGGCCAAATCCCCTTGTCGGAAAAACTGCAAATGCCGCGGAAAGTCGAGTTAACTTTGAAAAAGAGTTTGGCGGAACTCGCCAGAGCTCGTAGGTTGAGTTACGTTTATGATCCAGAAGCAAACCAATTCCGTTTTGGCATCGATAGCAGCCCGTCCGATCGAGTTTTAATTACCGCAATTGTCCCATCGCAAAACCAACTTTTTAAACGAACTGCTAGGCGTCGCTTGGCGAACGCTTGCCATTTCCTCGCTGTTCGGTTTTGGCTTGTGTGCTGCGTTCCTCTCTGCTCAATCACAATCGCTTGTCAAATATTGGCGTCAAAGCCAACTTGCTATCGCCGAATCGGATCTACGGACCATCAAGGCAATGTACTTGCTTGCCGAGGGAGGAGAAACCAAAGAAGCGTTACCCCAGACCAAGCGAAACGAACTGGAAAAATGGAAGCAGAATTCCGTTGAGTCGCTGACCAAAGGGGGTGAATTGCTCTTTTTGGATTCGACTGTATCGGAGGACACCAAGAGCCGCGATCAAGGCGAGATCATTTCGAGTTGGAGTGTTGAGCCGAACGGTTTCGTTCGATTGAACTTAACTCTCTCGTTTCCGCAAAGACTCACCGATGGAAACGCATTAACGCTTGCTCGCCGATTCGCTGTGCGTGAAATGCCACAGCTCAGCGTATTGGATTGGTTGTGGGGTTCGATTCTTTTTCTTATTCCGATGTTGGCAGGACTGGGGATCGCCCGAGCGAAACTGATACGCATGCGATTTCTTGCGTCGCTTTCCGATTGGTCCAAGCTTGTTTCAAATCAATCGCCAACGGCAGTCGACATCGCTCCCATGAACGCCATGGCGGGAGTTGATCGCAGTATCGCGAGCCTACTGCAAAGAACCTCCGTTGGTGTCCATGATCGGCTTGAAACCATCCAGCGTTCTGTTGAACAATCGTCGCGAGTCATGTCCGCAATGCCGGTCGGTGTCCTCGCCTTTGATCAAAATCTGAAGTTATTGTTCGTCAATCGAGCTGGGAGTGAATTGCTCGGTTTGGCTACCACTGTTCGATTCGGACAAGCCATGATCGAAGTGATTCGACAGCCCAACGTCGTCAATCTTATCCAACAGGCATCCACTGAGCCGCAGGTCCTCGAAATGGAATTGGAATTGCCCATGAGCAAAGCGACGCTTAGGCTTCGGGCTCACCCGTTGTCTGATCCGGGCCAATCGACTAGTGCGGCAACATCGAGCGGTGTGCTTTTGACATTGACTGATGAGACACGGCTCAAGCAATTGGAGAATGCGAGACGCGACTTTACGGCCAATGTCTCACACGAACTGAAAACACCGCTCTCGGCCATCAAGGCTTATGCCGAGACGCTCTTAATGGGCGCCTTGGAAGACGAAGAGGCGAGTCAACGATTTGTGGAACGCATAGCCGAGCAAGCGAATCGCCTCGATATGCTGATCCGAGACCTGTTGCAATTGACCCGACTGCAGTCCCAGCCCGACAAGCCACAGCTCCTCGATTTGCTGCTAGATGATGTATTGAAAACCTGTGTCGAAGAACATAGCACGATTGGGCAAGCGAAGAAGATTTCGATAGATACTTCTGGCGTCGAAGCGGACTGCCGCGTTCAGGCCGATTTGGAATCCTTACGCACCGTGATCGGAAATTTGCTGGGCAACGCCGTTCGCTACAACCGCGATGAAGGTTGGGTGCGGGTTTCAACGCGCCGCGAGTCGGAACATATTGTTTTGACTATTGCGGACAGCGGAATTGGAATCCCACCCGAAGACCTCGATCGGATATTTGAGCGGTTTTATCGCGTCGAAAAAGCCCGGAGCCAGGATGCTGGAGGCACGGGATTGGGGCTGTCGATCGTGAAGCACTTGGTTTCGAGCATGTCCGCGGAAATCCAAGTTTCGAGTATTTTGGGCAAAGGGAGCTCCTTTGAATTGAGGATGAAGCGGGCTGCTCATGGTTGTCCAACACATCGTGACGACGTGAACAAATGAGTGAACCAAGGCATGATGAAAATCAGAATCGAAGCGAGGCCACCTTGGGTGGCATTCGCGTCGTTCCGTCCACCGACACGAGGTCAGTGGTGCC
Organism: Pirellulales bacterium; assembly: GCA_038223525.1. Taxonomy (GTDB): domain Bacteria; phylum Planctomycetota; class Planctomycetia; order Pirellulales; family Pirellulaceae; genus JBKCUI01. The sequence continues at coordinate 4,782 of JBBRGW010000150.1, read as the reverse complement.
AGCTCGGGAGTCTTCACTCATGGCTCGCTTGTGCGCTCGCCTTAAGACTCGGGCTCAATCGACGCGGACATGCTGCCAGTCGACTTCTTGCTATGCGGATCCATGCCGAAAGCTTTGATCTGGTCTCGCTTGAGTTCGGCATGTTCCATCGTGGTGGTCATGCAGATAGCTCTGCCTGTTCGATCGACTTTGTCGGCGATCTTCCTGCCTTGCGTGGGCGTTAAATAAAACAAACTCTGCATCATCTCAATCACATACTCCCAGGTGTGTTCAGGGTCATCCCAAAGGACGACATGGTATCGAGGTTGCTTCTTGCTCTTCGGTGGCGTCTGCTTGGGGGTGACGATTGGTTCTGCGACTGCGGAGTTGGATTCGGACATTTCGTGTGCCTCGTGATTGGGTTAGCAATGCGAGAATTAGGGAGTGCAGGTAATGGACAAAATGGGTGAGGTTGCAGGTGACGCTGAGAACAACGATCGACGGCCCGAAAAGCGATACAATCGAAACGCCAAACACATCCGCTACAACTGCGTTATATTCTAAGCGCACACCCGGTGGTCTTTGCAAGAACAAATCGTACGAAACTAATAATCCTAAATGACAGATTTCTCGGCACTCGATGGTTTTCTTCAGAATAACCGTCAAAGTCATGTTGACCAATTGTTCGAGTTGCTTCGAATTGCCAGCATAAGTGCGGACACCACCAAGGGAGCCGAGATGGCCCAAGCTGCCGACTGGGTCGAAGCGAAACTGGCCTCTGGTGGGTTAAAAACCAAGCAAATTCGAGGCGACGGGCCGCCGCTGGTCTACGCTGAAACCGAACCAGTCCCTGGGAAACCGATCGTTTTGGTGTACGGACACTACGATGTTCAACCCGCCGATCCACTCCATTTGTGGGATTCCCCACCTTTTGAACCTGTACTGAAGAATGGCAATATCGTCGCCCGTGGTTCGACCGACGACAAAGGTCAAATGCTCACACACATCCAAAGTGTACTGGCCTGGAAGCAATGCCAGCAGCAATTGCCACTCCAGGTGAAGTACTTGATCGAGGGTCAAGAAGAGAACGGGAGCGCGGTGCTCGAGGCCAAGCTGGCTGAGATCGCAGTTGAGATCGCTTGCGACGTAATCGTCATCTCGGATTCCTCGCAGTATGCCAAGGGACAACCAGCAATCACTTATGGATTGCGCGGGATCGCTTATTATGAACTCCGAGTTCATGGCCCCAAGGCCGATTTGCATTCAGGTTCTTTTGGAGGTGCAGTCACTAATCCAGCATTAGCATTGGCCCGTATCTTGACTGAGATGAAGACAGCAGAAGGCAAAATTCAGTTGCCGGGCTTTTACGATTCGGTGGTCCCACTAGAACAAAGCGAGCGCGATATGTGGGCCGACATGGAGTTCTCCGATGAAGCGTTCGCCAAGCAACTCGGAGTCGATGCTCTCTCGGGAGAAGAAGGTTTCACGACCCTCGAACGCAGGTGGGCGAGACCGACGTTCGATGTTCATGGACTGATGGGTGGTTATCAAGGCGAAGGGGGCAAGACAATTATCCCATCGTGGGCTGCTGCCAAAATCAGTTTTCGGTTGGTACCCAATCAAGACCCTAAAACCGTTAGTCGTCAATTGCAAGAGTTTATTCAAAGTCATACACCGCCGGGCGTGCGGGTCGAGATTATTGACTTGCACGGCGGTCGCGGAGTGATGGTCAATCCAAACTCCAAGTTCATGAAGGGGGCGATGAAGGCAGTCGAAGAAGGCTTCGATGCCAAGCCGGTTTTGATTCGTGAAGGGGGCTCGATCCCAATCGTCGCGCAAATGGTTGAGGCAACGAAGGCCGACGTGCTCCTCTTAGGCTGGGGGCTGGATGATGATGGGGCACACAGCCCTAACGAAAAGTTCTGCTTGGATGATTACTATCGCGGCATCCGCGCAAGCAGCCGACTATGGCACTATTTGGCTCAATAGGAAGCGTTGCTTGCAGCTTACCCCAACGTCAGCTCTGCAATGGTCTATAGGATTGAACCGTTCCGGCCAGCACTTGAATGACCTCCAATTGTTCATTTTGAATGAGCATCGCGCCTGCCTCGTTTATGCCTAGGCAGAGTCCTTGGGCTAAACCATGGGAGTGCTTGACTTCAATCCATTGACCATCGAGCAAGCTTCTTTCGGGCCAACATTCCACTAGCCAATTCGGATCCGTTGATTGGCGTTGTTGAATCTCAAGCCAACGATGGACAAACGAAACGAGGACGCTTTCGGTATTTATACTCGCGATTACTTCTTTCTTTGCCCATGCATGCAAACTGGTAGCATTTGTCCGAATGTTTTCAGGCGCATCTCGGAAATCAACACGGCAATTGATCCCGATGCCGATTATGGCTACGGCTGTTCTCTTCACCGGACGAGGAATGACTTCTATGAGGACACCGCATACTTTTCGGCCCGCGATATAGACATCGTTTGGCCATTTAACCAACGGCTTTACCGAAGTGAAATCCTCAAGGCATTCGGCGACCGCACAACCGACTCGCAGCGGTAGTAACTCCGAGGAGATAGATGCGAACGAATTCGAAGAGCCGATCGGAAGAGCCATCGAGAACATCAAGCAGCCCGTCGGCGACCACCATTGATTGCTGCCGCGACCCACACCGCTCGTTTGTTCGTCAGCCACCAGCAGCGCAGGCAGTGCGATCGAATCTTCACGCACGGCTAGTATCAGTCGCTTGTTCGTAGAGTCGACGGAATTAGCCCATTCGATCGATTTGAAATAGTCGAACCCCACTATCTCGTCCAACGCGAACTGCCTTTGACGCTGTCGGATGTCGCTCAATTTTTTTCTACTCTGTGCGTGTCTGGTTTGAGTTGCAGCGATGTCACCGAAGGACTGTGGCTGGCATCCCGCCTTGCATGGGGTCGCGATAGGTGTTGCCGGGCACCATTCCCCAACTCTGTTGGGGAGTTACATAGGTACTGGTGATGGGTCGAAAACCGAAACTGCTTTGATCGCCGCCAGTGTAAGCGTTGTTGTAAGCGTTGTTGTAAGCGTTGTTGTTGCCCAAAACATAAGGTTGAGTAACGGGCGTATTCGAGGCGACATAGCTTGTGTTTCGATTGTTGCTAAAAAGTCCTTTGTCAAACAGACTTCCGGTTCCGGTAGCAAAAGTAGGCCAATTGAACAATGGTCGTGCCGCCATATTTACATTGGGATAAACGGGCGGATAGGCTGGATTCGGAGCAAACTGGTTGGGATTGGGACCGTAGCCGTTGTAAGCTGCCAGATTGTTTGACTCGGGACGCAATGGAATGGCCGGCATGACTATGTTGTTATTGATGTTCGTCGTGTTGGGTGCCTGCTGTGCGGCCGCGACCATGGGGTTGATGGCCGGATTGGTGTTCGGTCTCGCATCGTTTGGATAGTAAGGTGCTGGCATTTGAGCGAGCAGATTGAGTCCTGGATTGTAACCGTAAGCTGGACCGATAGGACGAGTGGGGAATCGAAATTGATTGCGACTTGTTTGCGATAGCTGAGCGTTCTGCTGGTACAGATTTGCCTGGATGGGATTTGTACCGGATGGCAACACGTTGTTTGGATTGGGCAAGTCGGCCATTGCATTGACTCCGTTGGCCATTGGACCCAAGGGTCTATCTACAATTTTGCTAACTTGCTTTGTTTTGGTCGTCAGGACGGGTACCATTTTTGATACCTCTTTTTCTTCATATTTCGGAATCGTAAACGTCTTCGTTTCCTGTTCGTAAACGGTTTGGTTTTGCACCACCGGTACATACCGCCAAACTTGCTGCGGTGGTGCGAAGGGGTTCCGGCCGGGAACGTTTTGCAGTTGAAGCTGTTGAGTTACGACGGGAACGTTTCGTGGCACCGAGGTCGTCCTGGGCTCATTGACATATATGGGTACGAAGTGTTTCTCGGAGACCTGTTTGTATTCCCATTCCGCGATCGGTACGGGTTCGCTGACAATGTATCGACCATAAGGTTGCCCATTGCGATCCCGATATGTGTCGAGCAGTATACCGACGGATGAATTGAAGTTAGTATTGGGTGCCATTGCAGTTGGCATCCCATCGCCGTTTTGTAACCCGAGCGAAATGCGGCTCAAGCCGAAGACTTGCCAAATGAGGCAGAGAGTGAAAAACACGTACGAGCTTTTGAAGGACATAGAATTGCCGGATTGGATCCTTGAATATTTACGATGCCCGCATTCCAACGGACGGCTTTTGCTAGCTTCACAAGCCGAATTGGACAGCCTCTCAGAGCGTGCGTGCGCTGGCAAACTCTTTTCCGTACTGGGTCGTACAATTTCCCAGATTCCATCGCAAGGCCTAGTTAGTCAGGATGGCCGTTGGTTTTACGGCGTGAATGATGGGATCATAAGCCTACTGGCAGACGAAGCGATAGAAATAAAGTAGGTCGCTTTTGCCGAAAGCGACCTCGGACGTGGTTGATTTGGTTTTTAGGCGTCGATCATAACTCGGGCTGTCGCTAGTCGTGCCGTGTAGCCTAAAAACCTGAACGAACCGCCGCACAAGGCGGGCGGGATTCGAAATCGACGCCGAATTTTCGCAAGACAGGCTGTTTGCCACATATGAGTAAGCTTTGCTGATTGAGCGAACTTTGCTTTCTCGGGAAACTTTTCGGAACAGGCTAAATATCTGGCCCGCATGGTTCGATACCAGAACTGCGGAAAGATTTTCCGCTTAGGTAAAGATTCCTACTTGCGTCGACAGGCACGTCTGGCGCAAGTCTCCGGCCTCAAAACATGG
>JBBRGW010000149.1:0-9034 GCA_038223525.1 Pirellulales bacterium | reverse complement strand
TCAAGGCGGGGACGGCCGTGCCACGATGCTAGTTGGCTGCGCCGGATAACGTCCACGGGCATGAAGCCAGTGGCTTTTATGGCTGCAACGGTGGTTTGATTAGAATGGGCGAAACGAGCGTGCATTTGCACCCGCAGCTAGCGCTGTCGGCTATCTGTCGGCAGCCGGCGGCGCTCGCCGCGGGTACAAATGGGGGCACTAAACGCAGGGCCTAATCGAGCTTGTGGTATTCCTGGACGAGCTTGGTGGCAGACTTGGTTCATTTCCTCTTGCGATGATACCAACCGGAATTTTTGAATTTGCTAAAGTATGCATCTATCGCATTCCAACGCTACCGCTCGAAAAGGAACATCGCTTGCAAACTAGTCATGCTCAAAAAGTCTTTCAGCAGACCTACAACTACGTTCGAGAAACCTCGTTGCTCGAGAACACTCTCGCATTGCTTGAATGGGATGAGCGAACTGGGTTGCCTGCAAAAGCTGGCGAAAGTCGAGCGGAGCAAGTTACCTTTTTGAGCGGTTTGGTCCACCAGCGCAAGACGAGTCCGCAATTCGGCGATTGGCTCAATGAGCTTTCCCAATCTGAGTTGGTGATGCTGCCCAACAGTCCCGTAGGTTCGTCTATCCTTGGGATGAAACGGGACTTTGACAAGAATATTCAGCTTCCAGAGACTTTGGTCAAAAGGATCGCGCATGCCGTAACCGTTGGTCAACAAGTTTGGTCGGAAGCAAAGCCAAAGAATGATTTTGCCTCGTTCTTGCCTCAACTCGAATCTATTGTTCAACTCCGGCGCGAGGAAGCAACTATTTTGTCCAAGGGTGCATCTTGCCGTTACGATAGCTTATTGGATCAATACGAGGAGGACGCAAAGACCCATGAAGTGGCCGTCGTTTTTAAGGAACTTAGGGAACGGCTAGTCCCCTTGGTGCAAAAGCTCACGCAATCCCAAACCGGCCCGGACGGCAAATCGATCGCCGGTCTCTTTGATATCGCAAAGCAGAAGGAGTTCTCGCTTTGGGTCGCGGAACAAATTGGATTTCAATTCGAGCGAGGCAGACTCGATGAGACCGATCATCCTTTTTGCACGACTCTTGGCCCCAACGACCATCGCATCCTAACTCGGTACTACGAGGATTCGTTTAGCAGTGGGCTATACGGCACGCTGCATGAAGCCGGCCATGGGATGTACGAACAAGGACTCCCTACAGAATGGTTTGGATTGCCCGCAGGAAGCGCTGCATCGCTCGGTGTGCATGAGTCGCAGAGTCGCCTTTGGGAAAACATGATCGGACGATCGCGAGAGTTTTGGCAATGGTGCTTGCCGCATGCCAAGCAATGGTTCCCGCAACTCGCACCGACGAATGTGGATTCTATCTATGCGGACTTAAACCGAGTGGAGGCAAGTTTGATTCGGATCGAGGCCGACGAGGCGACCTACAACTTGCACATTCTGCTCCGATTTGAATTGGAGCGGGAGCTGATCGATGGCGACTTGCAATGTGTGGATTTGCCGTCCGCGTGGTCGGATCGTTATCAATCGTATTTAGGAATTCGACCGTCGAACGATAGCGAAGGGGTCATGCAGGATGTACATTGGGCGGCAGGATTGATTGGTTACTTTCCAACCTATACTCTCGGCAATATCTTCGCGGCGCAACTCATGAGCGCGGCTAGCGAAAGTCTCGGGGATTTGCCTTCGATGATTGCAAAAGGGGATTTTCAGCCCCTCTTGCAGTGGCTTGGCAAGTCAATCCACGAGCATGGTCGGTGCTTAAAACCGACGGATTTGGTATCGAAAGCAACCGGTTCTCCACTTTCGTCGGAGCCATTTATTAATTATCTCAGCGAAAAGCTTATTCCATTGTACAGTTAGGCGATCGGCAGGCTTTGTTATACCAGTCGTAGTTTGGGACCCTTGTCCCGATCGAATCAACGGACGGGTCTATGGTCCCATCCTACACTTTTCACGAATTGGGAACTCCATCGGCCATGGATCCGTCATTGAATACAGAACCTAACCTATCGGAGGAGACTGTGTTGATTGACTGTATCGTTTCGGGCCAAACATCCCAATTCGAAGTCCTGGTTGGAACTTACCAACAGAGGATCTATTCGACGATGCTTGGGATGCTGGGAAATCGGCAGGATGCCGAGGATGTGACGCAAGAGACTTTCTTGACCGCATTTCGCAAGTTGGATCAATTCGAACGCCGATCCTCGTTTTACACTTGGTTGCACCGGATCGCTTTTAATGCAGCCATCGATTTGCAGCGTCGAAAAAAACGGACTAGGAATCAGCTCGTCAGCAGCGATGTAATCGATACGATCGAACGAGCGGGTCATCAGGCGAATTCGCCGGAGTCGATCGTGATGACGAACGAAACCGTCACTCAAGTTCAATTGGCCATGTCGCGACTCGATGTTGAACGCCGAAACATAATCGCTCTGCGAGATTTGCAAGGGATGGACTACGCGGAGATCGCGTCCCTATTAGAAATCCCCGTCGGCACTGTACGGAGCCGTTTGCATCGCGCTCGCATTGAACTGAGGGACATAATGAACGCCATGGGAATCGGCTTGTTCGATACCGATCCCACTCATCCCACTGATCCCAATCATCCTACTCGTCCCGATCCTGTCGTTTCGAAAAATCAGATGGTCACCCCAGGGAGGGACCAGCTATGAACCCGGAGTTTGATGAAGTCCTTTTGACTGCTTATTTGGACGACGAAGTGACCGATGCCGAGCGGGCTGCGGTTGAAGAGCAACTTCAAAAATCGGAGGCGGCCCGCAAGCTTTTAAAGGAGTTGAGCTCCATTCGAAGCATTGTAACTCAACTGCATCTGTCGCAGGCCAGTCGCGATTGGCAGAAGGGTCCATGGAACGCGACGCATGAGTCGACAAGTGAAACTCGCGACGATTCCATTGGCGAATCCGCGATGGTGGTCTTGCCTACCTCTACACCATCTTCATCGTCATTGAAATGGAAGGTGACATCGCAGCGGCTTGCAAGCCTAGCTGCATTGATTGCCATCGTCGTGTGCTCGGCTGTATTGATGACTGATTCCAGCAAGAAGCCTATTAGTCGCGCGGATCCGCCAACGGTTGGACCGGCTCCCGAGGCGGCGGTTGCGATGAAAATGGAATCCTCTAATGAGGTCACTGAACCCGCGTCCAAGATCGCATTTGAGAAAAGTGAAAGTGGTGATGACCGCTTAACGACTGAGAATACCTCGCTGAATCGGCAAGCGACTGCATTGCAGCGCCAGGCCGACGGTAAATCAGAAAAGCCGGATCTTGCACTTTCGCTTTGGGTGAAAAGTTATTTTGAGGAAAGTGATTCCAAGAAATCGGGAACTGTTGCACTCGATCAGTTTGTTCCAGCGGATGCGTTGAGCGCGGGCGAAAACGTCGAAAGCTTTCAATTCGGACAATTGGGAAACAAAGATAGCTCGAGCCATTACTTTTCTTGGCGATACCAACCCAATTCAGAGCCAAGAGAAGCGGATTCTAATCACGCGACCGAACTGCTCGGGAGAGCGGAAGCAATCAAAGAGACGTTTGGTTTGCGAGCTGGTGGAGCGTCACCGGATCCCCAGGACAAGCAATTGGCGATGAAGAAAAAGAGCTTGGGCAGCAAGTCGCTTGTGCTCGAATTCCAAATACCAAGTGAGGAATGGGCTGCTGGAGCCAATCGACTTCGGCAGCTAGGAGTCGATGTTCCGCTTGAGTTACCCAACGAGGATTTATTGGAGTTCGCAAGCAAACGGCTCGAGCCCGCATTGCAGGTAGTCGCCTCCTCGCGGGCAATGCTGCCCGCCGATTCTCCGGTGAATCAACCTGTTCGTCGCAAGCGAATCGTTAGGGTACTAGTACGGGTCGATGAGTAGGGTGGCACCTGTCGGGCTACGAGTTGCTTACGGATTGCCTAGGACTTGATTTCGACCAGGAATGGCTCGGTGCTTTCGGCTGCCATCTTGCGAATGTCTTCGGTGATGCGCATCGAGCAGTATTTTGGTCCACACATGCTGCAGAAGTGCGCGCTCTTGAACGTATCTTGCGGTAACGTCTCGTCATGGTAAGCCTTGGCGGTTTCCGGATCGAGCGATAGCCTGAATTGTTCGTTCCAATCAAAGGCGAACCGAGCTTTCGACAAAGCATTATCTCGGTCTTGTGCGCCAGGACGTTTTCGGGCAACGTCGGCTGCATGGGCGGCAATCTTGTACGCGATTACCCCTTGTTTGACATCTTCGCGATTGGGCAACCCGAGATGTTCCTTTGGGGTAACGTAGCATAGCATCGCTGCCCCGGCCCAGCCGGCCAAAGCGGCTCCGATTGCGCTCGTGATATGGTCGTAACCGGGAGCGACGTCGGTAACCAATGGGCCGAGCACGTAGAACGGCGCGCCGTGGCATACTTCAATTTGCTTCTTGATGTTCATCTCGATTTGATCCATAGGTATATGACCTGGACCTTCGACCATGACCTGTGTCCCTTTGCTCCATCCTCGTTTGCAGAGATTGCCCAAAACATCGAGCTCCGCGAATTGAGCCGCATCGCTTGCATCCGCGATCGAACCAGGACGCAATCCATCGCCTAGACTCCAGGTCACATCGTATTGCTTCATGATGTCGAAAAGATCATCGAAAGCTTCGTAGAGCGGATTCTGCTTTCGGTGAACCATCATCCATTTGGCAATCAATGAACCGCCGCGGCTTACGATGCCCGTGACTCGCGAAGTGGTCAAATGCAAGTGTTCTAACAAGACGCCGCAGTGGATCGTCATGTAGTCGACCCCTTGCTTGGCTTGGTGTTCGACCATATCGAGGAAATGCTGGGCTCGCATGTCTTCGATATTGCCACCTAACTCTTCCAGCATTTGGTAAATAGGGACGGTACCGATTGGAACAGGTGATGCTGCGATAATCTTGCTGCGGATGTTGTCGATGTCTTTACCGGTCGACAAATCCATCACAGTGTCCGCTCCGTAATGGACCGAGACGTGGAGTTTTTCGAGTTCTTCGTCGATGTTGCTGGTGACCGCCGAATTTCCGATGTTGGCGTTTATTTTGCAAGTCGCCGCAATCCCAATACACATTGGCTCCAAGTTTCCTTGCAAGTGGACTTTGTTCGCAGGGATAACCATTCGGCCAGCCGCAACCTCATCCCGGATCGTCTCAGGGGTCAGATTCTCTCGCTTGGCGACAAATTCCATTTCAGGGGTAATCTGTCCGGCAATCGCTGCGGTATATTGAGTCGTCACAAAAAACTCCGTGTGAATATTCAGGTTGGAAAAGCCAGCGCGGGTCAACGTGCTGACCTATTAGTTTATCGCTACTACCAAAGGTGGGGAACCGGAAAAACGGGGAAGTGATCACTTCCTGCCCAGCAATCGGTTCATGTTTTTCTTGTATGCCTCGACCCCAGGCTGACCGTAGGGGTTGATTCCCATCAGTCTTCCTTCGACTGCAATGGCCAGCATCATCATCTGAAAAAGCTGTCCCATGTGCAATTCGTCGACGCGAGGCAGGTAGAGATTGGTCGTCGGGCGACCGTCATCCCGCAGTGCTTGGTTGGTTCCTTGGATGGCCGCTTGCATCACTTCTGGGAGGGTTTTGTCAGCAATTTCATTGAGCGAATCCGCATCTGTGGTGCGTGAGCCGATCGCGAGCGAATCGAACCGATACTCTTCTACAATGACGTTGTTGAAGACTTTATCCCGTTTTCCCTGCTGATGTTGTTGGTGACGCGAGTGCAAGTCTCGGGTGTTTAAGGTTGTAAGAGGGGTGAAACCGAGCAAATTCTTGCCAAGGCTTTCTGCGGAAAGTTGGTCGTACCACATTCCAAAAGACTCGAGCGCTTTGCTCCAGACGCTCATCACACGAATGTTGATATCGCGATGTTTTTCGAGCAAATGGTTTGCCGCGACAAACTGGAGAACAATATTCTCCTCCGCTTTCGCCGTCTTAAAATGCTCTGTCATCGCGGACGCACCCTGTAGAAGTTCAACAACGTTGACGCCGAGCATGGCTGCGGGGACCATTCCAACGGCAGAGAGAATCGAACATCGTCCACCTACTCCGTCGGGTACGGGATACATATCGGTCACGCCGATTTCGGTTGCCATCTTGTGCAGTTTGCCACCCATCCCAGTCACAGGCACCAATAGTTCAACCAGTTTTTGGCGATCGCCCCCTGTGCTGGATTCGAGGGCCGCGAGGAATTGTCGGAATGCAGCCGCGGTTTCCAAAGTGCCACCGCTCTTGCTAATCACTACCAAAGCCCAGCGTTCGAGTTCGCTGGTCGCGGGTTGATTCTTGTGCGCACCCAATAAATGCAGCAGAGCCTGGGACGCATCGTTGTCAAAGTTGTTTCCTTCGAAGTACATTCTAGGTTTGCTGCCACGATCCCCCCTGGATAGTTCGTTCCAGTAAGGTTGGCAACAGGAATCGAGGATCGCTTTGGCCCCCATATAGGAGCCGCCGATGCCGAGCACGACCACGCGATCGACGATCTTGTGCAGATGCGTTGCGCGTTTGAAGAGCCGGCCCAATTCGCTTCCTGTTCGATTCGATTCGTACTCTGCTAGCAAACGCGATGGAAGCGTGACGAAGCCGACGTCGAGCGGTTCCATTTCTTCTGGGGTCGGCAATCTGCCCGCTAGCATTTCTAGTTCCGTCGTCATCATTGCGTCGCGGATGATTCCGAGCTTTGGCAGTAATTCACTCATTTGCGAGCTGGAGATGCCATGGTCAGGGATCATTGCTCCGGAAGGATCGAATCTTAGGGGCAGCAGTGTGTTGCGTCGCAGTTTCATGGGGTAAGCCAGTTTGATGAGAGATAGAAATGAATACGACGCAAGGGCCCGTTGGGGTTCGGCGCCGAGCCTCAGCTTTTGTATCGGTCGAAAACCCATGCGTGGAAAGCGTCCAATTGCGGCTGGTTAAAAAGATAACGACGAATACTCAGTTAGAACATGGGATTTTGCTCTAGACCCTGCGGAACGGAAAAGCCTACCATCGCAAGCATTCGGTCACATTTCCAAGTTTCGTCCAGGATTTCATAGATGCAGCCAACGAAAATGAAGCTGGCTCTGATGTCCTCCCAAGTGGGATGGGGAGGCGGGGAGCAATTCCTATGGTCTCTCGGTAACGGACTGATCGAACGTGGTCATTCGGTTCTTTGGGTTTGCGATGAAGTAAGCCCCCTATTCGAACGGGTTAAAAAAGCTGGATACGACGGGAGCGGGATGGCGGGCCGTATGCCAAAACCCAAGTCGCTGCTCAAGTTGCGGAAGTCTTTAACCAATCATGGCACCGAGCTCATTCATGCTAACGATTCCCACTCTATGATTTGGGGAACGCTCGCGATGATCGGCAAGTTGGGGATCAAGCGAGTCGGAGTCAAACACACCGCATTTCCGATTCGCTCCGCGGTGCGCTACAACTGGATGCTGGATGCAGTGGTGTGCGTATCCAACGCGGTCCGAGACGTATGCATTCAAGGTGGAGTGGCTGAGCGAAAGACGCACGTCATCCATGGAGGTCTAGAGCTCCCACAATTGGAGCGTTGGGTTGAGCGATTCTGGGCATGCGAGCACTTAGGGGTAGATCACAAGGCACCACTTTTTTGTGCTGTCGGGAGCTTGAGTCCTTGCAAAGGCTACGATCGGTTGATTGAGGCGGCTCATCACCTGCGCTGGCATATGGATAATTTTTGTTTGGTCATTTGTGGTGAGGGAAAGTCCAGAAGTGAACTGGAGCAACTGATTCGTAAATACGATTTGCACAAGCATGTTCGATTGCTTGGTTTCCAAGAACGCCCCGAGCGTTGGATCTGCGCCGCCGATGCCTTTGTTCATCCGTCGCTAAGCGAGGGGCTTTCGCTGGTAACGATCCAAGCTCAAATGCTCGGAACACCGGTCATTGCGACCGAGGTTGGCGGCCTCGCAGAGGTGCTCCGAATGCCCAAAACGGATCAGCAACTCGGTTGGCCAATCCGTGGAAACGATCCCGCAACTTTAGCGAACCTGATGATGGCATCTATTGAAAATACACCGGAGAGACATGAAATGCTCCGAGCTGCAAAACTTTCGGCCACGACTCGTTTTAACCTTGAAAGTATGGTCGATCGATTTGAAAGCCTCTACTCCCAAATGCTAACTAACTCCGCCGGTCGAACTGAAAAGTTGCGGTTGCGGAAATCCGGTTGAAGTTGGTTTATAACGACGTCTCTACAAAGTTTCATTGAACCCCAATCTTTTGATCGATAGACAAAACATTAAAGAAATTAGGTTGCAGATCAATGTGACCTCAACACAAGACCAACTTGGGCAGTAACGGAGTATTTTTTCGATGAAGCGACTTGGACGATCTTGGTTTCGCACAGCGTTGTGCTCGCTCGCGTTGACTTCCCTGACGTCCAGCTTCGTAGCCGCACAGCAACCGCCAGCGGCCGGCGGTTTGACGGAACCAGTTTTCCGAATCTCGAAGGTCGAAGCGGCCAACTCGGGCGCTTCCGCGATTGCGACCCCCCATCCGCTGGACCCAGCAATCCAACTAGCTCATCAAAGCCTAGGTCAGATTCGAGCCGAACTCAATGATTACAGCGCCGTCATTGTCAAACGAGAACGTATTGGCGAAGAAGTCGGCGAAAATGAATTCATGTTTGCCAAGGTTCGTAATCGCAAGATTCAAGACAATAGGATTGTCATTCCTTTCAGTGTGTACCTAGCATTCTTGAAGCCCGCGTCCGTAAAAGGCCGCGAAGTTCTATTCGTTGAGAACTTGAATCAAGGAAAGCTCTACGCGCATGAAGGCGGGATGAAACGTATTCTCGGAACTCACTTGTTAGAAACTACTAGCTTCCTAGCCATGGCTGGTCAACGCTATCCGATCACCGATATCGGACTCGAGAACTTGGTTGTTAAGTTGATCGAACGAGGCGAGAAAGACAAGCGTCATGGTCTTTGCAACGTCGAATTGATTCCAGGCGCGAAAGTTGCCAACCGATCCTGTTCGATAATCCAAGTGAC
>JBBRGW010000148.1:0-9043 GCA_038223525.1 Pirellulales bacterium | reverse complement strand
TGCGGCGCTTTTAATCGAACAAGGTGCGGCGGAACTGATCCATCAAGCGCATGTTTGATCGAAAAACTATATTCATGCAAGCCAATTGGATCGGTAGCGATCGAGGTTCGGATTGAGCTAGTTCGTGCGGAGATCTTGCCATGCTTCCCATTTAGTTTAGATACGCGCAAGTTGACCTGTGCGAACTACCGGCGTAGATTGATTGCCTTCTCTTCGGCGATGTTCTCCTGTGGTAGATAGCCGATGAAACAAAGTAGATCTCGAATTTCAGAGGGAGTAAGCGTATCCAACAACCCCGCTGGCATAGCGGATACTTTGCTCGGCAGCACTTCGTCGATTTCGGATTTGGGGATAAGGATTTCCTTGTTCTCCTGTGTACGAACAGTAATGCCTTGTTTAGATTGGACAGCGATTCCGCTAATCGTTTGTCCCGCTGTGGTCAGAACTTTCTTAGTTGCGTACTGATCGCTGATGACGTGGGATGGGAAAAGCACCGATTCCAAAAATTCCGATCTAGTGAATCGCCTGGTCACGCTGGTTAGATCTGGTCCAAATCCATTCCCAATCGAGTCCATCTTGTGGCAAGCGCTGCACTGGGCCTTGGCAAAAATTTGTTCACCGTTTTTACTCTCGCCATAACGACCTTGGTCTCCCGACAGAAACTGCTCGAGGAACCCAAGCGACCAGCGAGGCTGTTCGGTTGTCGTCGCTGGCACCGCGGGGGGCAGGTCCGGAAACTTCATTTCGTACCACTTTTGCCAGCCGACCATAGGAGATTGTTTTTTGTCAGTCGGACTTTCTATGGTTTCCCCTGTCCAATACTCCATCAGTTGTATGGTTGGCTTGGGGTCAACGCCTGCTTCAAAAAGTTTGCATCCTTGAAGAATCGTCTGCCGCAATGCTTCGGGGTCTTCCGTAGCAACGTCGATTCGTCGCAAGCAATCGCAAACGTCGGCGACCGCAAAGGAATCCAATAGAGAAATCGAACGCACCAGATAGTCCCAATTCCGTTCGTCAGGCCGCTGGGCCAAAGCCATAGCAATACTTGCGCGACGATCTGGACTTTTTCGCCATCGCTCTCGCAAGTGTTCGATCGCAGCGTCGTCTTTTTGGCTCGATAGGACGGCAGTGATGCCTGTCTTGAGACGTTTGAAGACATCGTCTTCCAGGCCTCCCTTGTCGATCGTTTTGTCGAGTTGAACAAGGGTTTTGATCTGCTCGGAAGTTAGGTTTTCTGGCGTTCGAAACAGGGCGGTCAAGGCGGCGTTTGGATACTGTTCGCCTAGATCTAGTATTCTCAACGCTTCCGCCTCGGTGAGGAAATTGGCCAATGCCTGGGACGTTTTCATGACATAGAGTTGATAAGAACTGCCGCTCTTAGCTTTTTGGGCAGCCTCCAGAAACTGCAGAACGGTCATGCGTTCAACGGAGGTCCATTCGTGTTGAATAAGAGGCAGGTGCATCGAAATCAGCATACGCTCAGGCATCGCTACATCCGATTGTAGGAACTTAATCGCTTGTGGAACGATATCGCATTGCAAGTAGGTAGCAAGGCGCACCAACTCGCAGTTGATCGCGGAGTTTCCTGCTGGAAACTCCTTTTCTACCAGCGTTTTCAAGCCTGGAAAATTGTCCGGTTCCATGGCGCTCAGATGAAGAGAAACTTGAAGAACCCGCAATAAGTCGACGAAGTCTGCGTCGCTTACAAAACCTTGTGACAAACGCATCAAGTTGTCGAAGACGCATTGCGCATTCGAAGCGGTCGGATCCGTTGAAATCAATGTGAGCCCCGAGTTGATGACCAACCGACTTGACGTATCTTGCAAAAAGCTATCTCGCCATTTTTCGTTTGGAATCAAGGCCAAAGCGCGTCGTGCGGCAAAGCGTTCTTCTCGCGATGCGCTCAGCAGCAGTGGCTTGAGCTCCGGTGGTTCACAAATAGCGCCGAGTCTTAGCAGGGACTCACATGCGGCAATGCGAACCAAGCTATCTTCATCGCGCAGCAACTTGCGCAATTGTACTTCGGCTAAAGTGTTCCCGTTGTGCAATGCGAGCATCCGCGCGCATTTGATCTGCACTTGTTCGCTCGAACTATTGCTCAGCTCGATTAGCATATCGGTAGTCGGAATGGGACCGAGTAACTGCATAAGGTCCAACGCTTGCATACGATATCGAGCCGGGTTTTCGCTGCTGTATGCGACGCCGGCGATTTGTTCAGCCCATTCCGCTCCAAGTTCCTTTTTAAGCACTGCTGCCGCTTGACGGCCATACGCCGAATAGATTTGAGGTTGCCGAATGACTTTCGCGATACCTGTACCAAGATCAGTCGCTTGCGCCGGAATATCTCCCACCCAGCGAACTCGGTAAATGCCTCCATCCGTACCCCGTCCGCCAGTGCTGAAGTAAAGCCAACCATCTGGTCCAACCTCGAGATCGGTCACATTCATCGGTGTTCCGGAAACGAACTCCTCGATCTTGCTTTTCGATTTATCTGCAGTTTCCACATTCATGCTTAGGATTCGTCCCTCGGACCAATCTGCCATAAATAATGCGCGATGAAACTTGGCAGGGAATCGGTTGTGTGCGTAGACGGTCATTCCCGTCGGTGAGCCACGTCCAGATGACGCAAGTGCTGGCAATCGATCCAAGTAGTATTCAGGCCAGTTTGCCCAACCGCTTCGCCATCCATACTCGCCACCTTCAGCAATACGAAACAGTGCAGTGGGGCGATGCCATATCGCACCGATATCTGCTTCCATGTCGCTATCGTGAACATACAATGAGCCGCTGGGATGGAAGGCTAAATCGTATGCGTTGCGAAGCCCACCGGCCACCACTTGCACCCTCTTGCTCGCCAACTCAAATCGGACAACTGTTCCGCCCGGAGCCTTGACCCCTTCTGCATGTCCACCTGGATCTTCGAAGCGTGGTTGAACAAGGTCCCCTTCGTACGTCAATCGATAGGGGCTGCTCTCGTCGATGGGGGTGCTAAGTTTTGAATGATTTCCGACGACAATGTAAATGCAACCATCGGGGCCGAAAACGATTTGATGTGGTCCGTGTTCTCCAGGTGTTCCTTCGAATTTCAACATCACCTCGGATTTTTCAAGTTCGCCGTTCCGGTCCTCGTCTACCAAGCGGTAAAGGCCTGATCCTTGAGGCCCATCGCCAGTCACGTAAACATCGCCGTTAAGCGGCAAGATGCCTTGAATGTTTTTTACGAGCTCGCAATAAATTCGGCTCTTTTCCGGTTTTCCATCTTTGTCTGCATCGTAGATCAATAACAGAGGTCCGCCTTCTTGCGAGGCAACAATATGACCAAACTCATTGAAAGCCATCGCAACGATCGATCCAACCGTTCCTCCGTCGATGACTTCATCCACAATAAAACCAGGCTTGGTTGTAAAGCGATCCGGTGGGGGTGGGCCTTTCTTTGAGTCATAGTCGCCAAGCGATACAATGACCGGAGTGGTTTTTACCTTAGCCTTTTCCGTTTCTGCCTTGGCGACGGATTTGTTGTTTTGGTCGATGGAGTTGGCCGCTGTCCATTTGCTATCGTCGAAACGCAGGAGTTGCCAGTTCTGCGCTGCCATTTTGCTGGAAAGCCATTCTGTATCGCTCACCACGATTCGCCATTTGGCATCTGTGGGCTTGAACATGAAACCAACCTTGAGGCCCGCACCGTCGCTTTGCCGGCTGCTTGCTCGAATCGCGATAATGTTTTTACCTGGTCGAATTGCGGTGGTAACGTCGACGCGTTCAACCGTTCGAGCCGCTTTGCTGGTCCCGACTCGACGCCCATTGACGTACACTTCGCAGTTGTCCCCTGCTTCAAATTCGACAAAGGCTTTTTCGACCTCGGGCAAATCCATGGTGCGGCGAAAGAATGCTTCGCCACTTCGCGACTCACTGCGTTCCCCAGCGCACCAAATCCATTCTCGCTCCGTTTTGGCTGCGGCAGAGGGCGCAACAATTTGTTTTGTCGTTTTGGATTGTGCCCATGCGACTGCCGGCGCATGCATCAAAGCGATCGAAAGAAGGGGCATTCCAACCCAACGCGTATCGATACGAAACAGGTTGCTCGATACGGACCATTTCCATTTGTTGTTCATGTCGTTTTCCATCCTTGGAAAATGAGCGATATCGCAATTGATTTTTTGTTATGCAAGGAGGCAAATCTACTAACAGATCTGCGCGCACCCCTCACTTAGAGGCCTAGCATAGAAGAGACGTGTGGCCGGAATCAATAGCAATGACTCTCGCAACGCTAGCAATAGATCGAGCAGTCGTGGGGGACGCTGCAAAGCAGCTCTGCAGACGTTTCTTCGTCTGATTCACGTAGCAGCGTCTCTCCGAGACGCTGCTTTTTGCGAGTCTCGGAGAGACTCGCCGACGTGCTTTGCCCACTTACTTGTGCAGAGCTGCTAAGCGTCCGCCGAAAACAAAAGACGCTCAAGGTCACTTCTGGCCTTGAGCCAGTGGTTCTAGTGCTTCGTCCAGATTAAAAAAGTGGGTTGGCATACTTAGTTGCACGACGCTCCGCGTCGTGATTCCTACGACGCGGAGCGTCGTACAACTTAGGGCGTACTCCAAAACTAAGACTGGACAGAGCACTAGGACTTGTTGGCTAGACAAGAGGATTCCAACACGACGACCTATGGGACGCCTTCGGCTCTTACGGTTGGGACGCTTGGATGGACACTATCGTAGACACTCCGTAGACCGACCGAATCGATTTGAAAAGATTGCAGACCGCTCTCGGTTAGCCACTTAAGATGCCCGTCGAGCGAGCCCTCGATTTCCAATAGGACGCGTCCGGATTCCTTCGACAATAGCTGGAAAGGAGCGGGGACGATGAGCTCCGCTCTCCCATCAAGCATGGTGGCTTGAATGCGATGCACGCGGCGGAGTTCGGTCAAATCAATGGTTCGAACAACTTGCCCTTGTTTCAAAATTGCTGCCCGATCGCAAATCTCCTCGATCTCGCTTAATACATGCGAGCAAAAGGCGACAGTCGTTCCGCGCCGATTGGCTTCCCTTACGAGCTTCAGGACTTCGCTGCGAACCGTTGGATCAAGATTCGCTGTCGGTTCGTCGAGAATCATCAATCGGCATTGGCAGCTCATCACGCATGCGATAGCGAGTTTTTGACGCATGCCAGTGGACATAAATCCAACTCGCCGAGAAAGGTCCAGTTCGAGCCGTTGGGCGATTTCGAGTGCGAGCGGCTTGCTGCCGCGAGGGTGGATCGAGGAAAAGAAATCGATGCAGTCCCGGCCCCGCATCATTCGGAAAAGTTTTGTTTCGGCGGGCAAATAGCAAACCCGCTGCCTAACTTTCAGGCTTTCCAGTTCGCAATCGAGTCCATCGGCGATGGCAACCCCTGCGCTGGGGCGCAGGTACCCCATAAGGCAGCGAATCAACGTCGTTTTTCCAGCGCCGTTGGGGCCAAGCAACCCAAAGATGGAACCCTCAGGAATCGAAAGGGAACATTCATTCAACGCTGTAAAGCTGCGATATCTTTTTGTTAGTCGGGTTACTTCAACGATGTTTGGCATTCGAAAGTTGTACCAGTGGTTAGCGATAGGAGCCGCATGGCGCTAGCCACGGGCGATTGACAGAGCAAGGATCATGCATACTGTAAACCGGTGGCTAGCGCCTTGACGCTTCCGACGGACGAGTATGCCTACGGCTTGGCATTCTGGATGGCTGTCACCTTTAGCTTTGCCGCGGCGATCAGTTCTCGAGCCCAAACCTTGTCCTCAAACAGCTCTATGAGTCCCTTTAGCCAGTCGGCTCGTGTGGCGGGAGCGAGGTTTGCATCTGCCCAGTTCATCTGCTCTTCTAGCGATTCTATGGCGGGATTGCGCGCCGGTTTCACTTCGGTTGCCAACTTTTCAGCCATTCGTTTCGCCTGATTTACGATTTGGACTTGGCGCGGAGTCAGTTTGACATTGGCTGCGAAAACGGTTGCCATGGCGTTTAGTTTTCGTTGAGCTAGGGCGGAGTCAATCGATTGCGCTTGGATGCATTCCAAATACGCTTGCTCCACAGCGTCCAATTGGTCCGTCCCTCCGCGTGAAGCTTTTCGCTGCATTTGACGGATCGAGTGGAGTGAGTCAATTTCCTTAAGCAGTGCGTCTACATCTTCGCAACGCGGGTCGTTCGGATACAAAGCTTTGAACCGCTCCGCAGTCGGTTCGATGGCAAACAATTGCTCATCCTCGGTTGCATCCATCGCGATTGCGATTTCTTGGTAAAGCCGATTCGCGGACGGCGCCTGTGAGAACCAGAAGATTCCGAAAGCGCAAGCGATGAGGGTCGCAATCAAACCACCAATGCTGATCCACTGCGTCCATGGTGAGACCGGTTCTTGATCACCAAAGGTAATCGTAGACCGACGTCTGTCGTCTTCCTGAACTTCGGTAAAGTTAGTTTTCCCCATGTGTTCGATGCCACTGGGCTGTTCATTCAACTCAAATTCGGAATGGTTCGATGCGATGCGTGTGTTCTCGTTGGGGCCAGCGACCGACAAGTAAGGCTTTGAGGGGATTTCGTCTGCCACGGAATGCTCTTGGTGCGTTACACCCAGGACAGTGCCTGCGTTGGGAGTGATCGATTTGACCTCATGCATCAATGATTCATCTTCATTCATGTCGATGCTAGTCATCTCTTTGAGGTTGCGGACCTCCGGCTTTTCGATTCGCTTTTCTTTGGCTCGCATCGCTAGACCGGCTCGCAGCGACTGCATTCGGTTGCCCACGACCAATGCGGTCGGTGGGCGCATGGAAGGCTCGCGACGAAGCAACTCATCAATGAGATCGCAGAGTTCTTTTGGTACGGTAGGCTCTAAGCTTGCTAGCGGCTTCAAGGTGCCATAGCGGACGTTGAAAAGGATTTCAGGAATATTCTTTCCGCTAAAAGGTGCACGACCAGATATCGCCGCGTAGCAAATGCTGCCCAACGAGTAGAGATCGCTGCGTATCGAGACAACCTTGCCTTCCGCTTGTTCAGGAGGCATGAAATCAGCGGTTCCGAGTACGGAGCCTTCAATGGTTGAATCCATTGCGCCAAACAATCTGGCAATTCCAAAATCGGTTAACTTGACCTTACCCTGCGAATTGATCATTAAGTTGGCAGGCTTAAGATCGCGATGAATGACACCGAAGTCATGTGCGTGTTTGAGCGCGGAGCATATCTCGATGGCAATATCGACAACACGCTCCCAGCCGATTTTCTTTTCACGTCGGAGTTGTTGCTGCAGATTTTCTCCGTCTACGTATTCCATAGAATAGAAAAGCAATCCGCGTTCTTCGCCGAACCCAATGAGTTGAACAATGTTGGGATGCTTCAGTTTGATGAGGGTTTGGATCTCTGCATCAAAGCGTCGGCGGAATCGCTGATGCTTCGCCATATTGGCGTTGATTACCTTGATCGCATACGGATCGTTCGTCTTGTCATGCACTCCGTGGTAAACGGTCCCCATCCCTCCTTGACCAAGGATGCGGATGATCTTGTAAGGGCCAATGACATCGAATTCGAGCGACACTTTGATTGAGTCTCAGCAAAGGACAGAGGGCAGAGATACGATACCTGCTTCTATTCTACCGGGGAACTTCAAAAAAGGGTTAGCGATTCGGCTCAGCGATTCCCGAGCGCTCGATAGTAAGCCTGAATAGCCTCCTCGAATTCGGGATCGAATTCGTCGCGACGCCCCTCGACGGCATCCTTGGTACGCTGGTCTCTCAATTTTCCCCAATCACGATTTTGGACGCGGCTCATTCCAGGCAAGGCAAAGTCCTCGCCAACTTCAATATTAGAAAGATCGCGGTCTGCCTGACTCCCTTTCGATTGATTTGCCTGTGACTCACTTCGAGGGTTCTTTCTTGCTTGAGCTGCCGACCGTTGTGCCAATCGCCCTTGCCCCATCAAGCCGGCTAACTTCTCTGCAGCAGATTTGACGGAGTCCTTAAAAGCGCTGCGAGAACCATTGCGGTCTTCCTGGGATTGCCCCGATTGGGAAGACTGGTTTGATTGGATTTCGGAATTCGAGGAAGTGTTTGAGCTCTTTGGTTCCCTTTCGGAGGCAGTCGAGGACGCGTTGGGTTCGGGCGAGTCACCGCTTTTGGAGTCCGCGTTCAATTGCCGATCCAATAGATCCAGCATCCTGGCCAAATCGCGAGCCTCCAACTGTTGGCCATCCCCCTTTGCCATTGCGTCGCTCTTTGGAACCGCAGTTGCGTTGTTTTCGAGTGATTGGCTGGCCTTCATTTGCCCAGTTTGATCTTGGACTTTTTTCGACTCTGCGGACAATTCTCGAGCGGCGATGGTAAGTCCGGTTTCCGCATTTTGGGAATCGGCGCGAGTGAATGGCCCGTTGATCTCTTCGTCCTTCCTTGCGTCGGCTTGTTGGTGTTCCGCTTGTTCGGTAAGTTTCGAATTGCGATCCAACTCCTTTTGGGCATTCCCCACCGATCCCGATGTTAGTTTGCCGATGCTTTCCGCTTGAGCGCTCAACTTTTCGGCACCTAGCTTGTTGCCCAAACGACCTTCGTGACGAGCACTGCGAGAAAGATCGCTAGAAATATCGTCGATGGACTCCTGTATTTGCTGCTGCTTGGCCGTCTCGCTGTTCAGCGTCGCCGAGGGCGTTTGTGGTTGAGGCAATTGCTTGATCGAATCTGCTATCGCCCTCACTTGCGCGTTTAGCTGGGTCAGTAGTTCTTGAGCCTTGTCAAGCTGTTCTATCGCTAAAGCAGCATGTGGATTTGGGCGATCCAAGTCAGCACGTTCGCGTTGTTCCATTGCGATCGATTGTTCCCTCGCATTGCCCAATGTGGATTCTGCTTGCAACTTGATCTGTTCGTCCCATTTTTGTTTTATCATCGCTTGCTCGACCGCATTGGTCATCCGGCGCAGATGGTTCAGTTGGTATTCATTGGCAAGGTCTTTGTTATGCTTTGCTTGAGCTGCCTTTCGATCTTTGTTAGCACTTTCCAAATCGGTTTGGGATTTCTGAACTCGCTTGTTCGCCAAATCCATT
>JBBRGW010000147.1:0-9099 GCA_038223525.1 Pirellulales bacterium | reverse complement strand
CCCAGAGACGGAAATGATGTATTTGCCGTCAGAATTCAGCCCCAGCGGGATGACTTCGCCATTCCATAATCGGACTGAGACGTTCAAATTGAGGGGTTCGGCGATTGTTCTCAGCAACTCTCGAATCGAGTTTAGTTGCGAATCGGCCGTAAAGAATTTTAGCATGCAAATACAACTCCATTTGTAGCTTGATCAGCCAAGGGCACTCCGTACAGGATTGAAGTCGCGGGAGTGTAGCCAATTGTTTCGGATTCGCTAATAGCGAAATCCCTGAAATCTAGATGCTGAAACGGGCTGCTTACTCAACGATCGCTCATTGGCCGAACGGTTCTGAGTTCTGTTCCTGCCATTGTTTCGCAATGGTATTCACTTTGCGGTCGACGGTTCGAGGCGCCGACTGGAGTATCTCGCTGATTTGCCGATTGGAGTGGCCTTCTAACTTCAGTTTCGCGACGTCGCGCGAGGGGTCGTCTGGAAGCGACTTGAGAAGCTTTTCCCAGCATTCGAAAATCTCCATCGCCTTAGCTTCCGAATCCTCCTTGCCCAAGAATTCATCTAAGTTGCAATTGTATGTTTCCAATATGTCTGTCATCGTGTACATCGGGACACGTTTCATTACTGTGCGTTGTCTATCGACGACAGCATGTTGAGCTATAACGATCATCAGAAGCCACAGATCGTCTCGATCCTGAAGATTCGGATAGCGACCTTCTGCGGTATATCGCGTGATGGTTTGCAGAACAGAAATCGCAATGTCCTCCCCATCGTCTGTGACGCGAATGCCTCGACGAAGTTTGTTCTCGGCAAACGCCGATATCTTTCCAAAGTAGCGCGAGACCAATTTGTTAATGGCAATGGAATCCCCCTGTCGCATTTTTGAAATCCAACCGGAAACGGATCCATTAGGCATTTCTGAGTCAGACATAAGCTAGCTCTCCGAAAGAAGGGATCGATGCTGGGTCGTGCCAAACAACCCCAAGCAAATATTCGTGCAAATTTGCCTAGCGGAGTTTAAGTCGGCCGCCCATAAATCACAAGCTTGACTTCCACCGAAACCAAATCGCCTCAATCGAGAACGGCGAAACGGCGTCGATCAATGACTTTGCAATATGAAGAATTGAATTTTCTTCAAACTTCCTGCGACAGCCTTTTTCCGCATTTTCCATTGGCGTTTCAGCCATAAAAGATGGTATCCTTAAGTGCGGAAATGAGTCTCCTATTCAGCATCCCGTTTGAGTCGTACGATCTTGATCCAATTGCCCGTCGATTTAGATTTATTCAAGAAGTTCGACTTCGATCGGCAAATGGATATCATCGTCAATCTGTTTGAAACAAGTTGGAAGAACGGGCATTCTCCAGTTATCTCAGAGTTTGTTGGTCTGGTTGAGCCTCGTTTCCAAAAACGTTTATTGAGAGAATTGATTCTAGTAGAGAGCGAGTACTTCAATTGTTTCGGGGCTTTATTAGGGAAAAGTAAGTTCAGTAAACCCGATACTGTGGAGAACCAAAGTTCAGAAACAGTGGATACCAGTCCCGCAAAGCATAAGGAGTCTGAGAGCGATTTGCCGACACACTTCGATCGGTTTGCGATCCGGAAGTTACTTGGTCGCGGCAGCCATGGAGTCGTATATGAAGCGGAGGACTTGGAGATAAGACGGCGGGTGGCTCTCAAGATCGCCTATTCTGCCAATGGAAGCGAGTCTAGCAGGGAGTTTGCGAGTGAAGCGTCCAATGCGAACCGAGTGGATCATCCGAGCGTGGTCAAAATTTTTAACGTTGGAGAACATCGCGGTACGAACTTCATGGTCTCGGAGTTGATCGAGGGAAAGAGCCTTTGCGATTTGGTGGCTTCACACGTTTTAAATGATCGTGATCGAGTTCGAATTGTTGCCGACATTGCGGCTGGGATCAGCTCCGCTCACCGATGTAATGTGATCCATCGCGATTTAAAGCCGTCGAACATCATGATGGAGTCAACAGCCCCAATTGATGCGAGAGTGGAGGACGGGAGCAATCAGTCCTGCGATTCAGAGGTACCGTTCTCGCTGGATAGATATCGTGTTCGAATTTTGGATTTCGGTATCGCCAAAATGCTTGATCGACAAACTCGACGCACTGTCCAAGGTGATATTGTTGGCACTCCGCATTACATGAGTCCCGAACAGGCTTCAGGTAATTCGGCGAATGTCGACCAGCGTTCGGACGTGTTTTCATTGGGAGTCATTCTTTACGAACTGCTATGCGGCCACTTGCCGTTTGATGGTTCCGAGCTGGTTGTGGTGTCGGGTATTCGCGACCGAAAGGTGCCGCCAATTCGCTCGATTCGGTCTGACATCCCCACTGCGATAGAACAGATTGCACATAAATGTTTGGAGAGAAATCCTGCTCAAAGGTATCAATCTGCAACGGAGTTAGAAGCAGATCTTCGGAAATGGCTCGCTGGCGAAAAACCGATAGCACTTCGCAATCGTGAAGTGAAGCGGATTGCGATCAGCTCGGTTTCCCTGGGTTCTGTTTGTTTGCTTATGGGAATCGCGTCTCTTGCCTTTCGCGGCGACTGGTTCTCCTCCTCCCAGTCATTAAACAACAACTTCGTACAGTCAAAAACCCATTTGGCGTCGTGGCTAGAGCAAGGAAAGGTATCCGACCTGCTCTTATGGATTGAAAGCGATTCGCAATCGAGGATCGCGGACATCGAGTCGATGCTCGTTCAAACGGGCGAGCTGGAACCAAATTGGAGATGGAGATTTGCAAAGCTCTGTCTGCCAAGCGATTCGGTGGAGGCGGATCCCGAGTTGACGCAACTCGCTGAGGACTTCGTTTCCAATGTGGACGAAAAATACTGGTTGGAAATTGCGAACGCGTTTCCAGACCGTTTCGTTCATGAACTAAAAAGTTTGGCTCTTGTCGAGCAACGGCCACAACGAAGAGAAACACTTTTTCGTATCGTTGTCGGCCGATTGGGAAGTATTTCGGAGACGGATGAACTGCGGCATCTATTGGCAAATGTGAAAATGGATGAATTGGATTTGATCATCCCCACAATTGTTCATTGCGCGAATGGACCGAATGCCAACTTCAAACAGATTCTCGTGGACGCGTTTGATGAAACTGAATTGAATGCGTCTGGCAAATTGCAAACCGGCGAATTGCAAACCGAGGAAGAAAATCGGTGGCGTGCGAAACTTGGCTTAGTTGTCTTTGGGCTTGAAGATTGGGATCGTGTGGATCGAATTCTCTCCGCTTCGATTGACTCTCGTGCTCGAAACTATTTCATCCGTTGGTCCAATGAATGCGGGTTTTCTACGCAAAAATTGCTCGACCGCTTCGCAGAATATCAAGATGACTGGAAGTCGACAGCGGTGTTGGGATGCTTGTCGATGATTCCAAGTCACAAGATTTCAGCGAAGCAGCGGGATGCCTATGTGAGCATGCTAAAGGACGCGTATGTCAATCATCCGTCGTCCTCTGTGCATCGGTCCGTTGGGAAGTTGCTGACTGATTGGGATTACTGGGAATTTGTCACGACAGCGGATGGTCGTGAGGACTTTCGAGAGATTCGGCACGATCGAAATTGGTATGTGACCCCATTTGGTATGACCATGAATATTGTTCGAGGGCCTCAGAAATTCTGGTATGGGCCTCCCAAAGCGGAAACGGGATTCCCTCCGGGAGGACTAGTTGAAATGGAACATTCTTTTGCAGTGGCCGAAAACCTCGTCACTGAAAAAGAGTATTCCAAGTTCGATTCAAAGAAGTATCCGAATCCGAGGGAGTTGCCTGCGTTGAAACTGAATTGGTTTGAAGCAGTCGCGTATTGCGATTGGCTTAATCGCGAAGAGAGAATTGAGGAGCGAAACTCAATTCAGATTCTTGACAATACGACCTTTCGCTTTTTGGAGTCGCCGGCTGGTTATCGATTGTTAAGCGCCTGGGAATGGCAGTGTCATTT
The DNA here is from genome assembly GCA_038223525.1 of Pirellulales bacterium. GTDB lineage: Bacteria > Planctomycetota > Planctomycetia > Pirellulales > Pirellulaceae > JBKCUI01. The sequence continues at coordinate 5,147 of JBBRGW010000147.1, read as the reverse complement.
TAGAGTTGGCACCGAAACATCTTTTTCCATCGGAGAGATTGAATCAGATTACTTTACGAACTTAACCGCTTCAAAACATAAAGTGCAGAAGTACTTTGGTCCAGGAAATATAAATATGCTAGGGTCGGCAGCAAAGGAATGGATTTCCACAGCTTCGGATGCGGTAAACTCTCATGTCGTTTCTACGGGTGCAGAAAATCTGAGTGAGGACAACCCGGCGATCTCGATGGGAGGGATTCACTCGACAACCAAAAGTCTATCAACACAGTATACGAATATGATCGGGTTTCGGTCTGGTGATTCACAATCTGGCATTAGGTTATGCCGAACGGTTCGATAGACTGTCCTCTAAATTAAGGATTTGAAATGGCTGATCCATTGAATGCTGCCGCTGCACCCGCAAAGACATGCAGGTATCGCTGTCAAAACGGAGACTGGATTCTAATCGGAGGTACAGCCCCCGCCGGTTTTCATTGCGCACAATTTCTGGGGGGTTGCGATCAAGAAGGGGCAGAAATAATGTATGCGCCGGTGCCTGATGCACCTCCATCGCTGGTGGTAGACTCGAATGTTGGCGTATATAAATTCGATTTTACGAACGATACGCTCTATTTCACCAGTGGAGTTGCTGACGCCGGATTCCAATTTTTTCCGACCTTGACATTGGAAGAACTGCGAAAAGAATTCCCGGCGGTCGCTGCAGAAGTCGAACTGCTCAAGAACGCGAAATCCCTGGCGGGCTTTAGCGTGATGTTGCCGGCGGTTCCATTTACTAAAGGATGAGCCTATGAAGTTGGGACCGGTGTGAGGCGTGTGAGGCGTGTGAGGCGTTGATTCCGCTAACTCGGCCGTCCCGAACTAGGAATCGCTGCGTGGACCGCCCGAAGATGCTGGGCTGCCACGCTGCGATTCACTCCCCCCCAAAAGGCGGAGTGATTTCTCTGGTTTTTTGGGTTGCTCTTGGTGTATAATCCAAAAGTAACCCTTCCTCCCTCCTTGATTTCCCCGCCAGCCACACTCTATGTTCGGAACCATTCGATTACTCACTTGCGCATTGGCGTTCTGTGTCTTTTTGCCAGCCATCAGTGCACAGGAAGCTACTCGAGAATCTTCAGCCGATCTGGCGAAGAAAACGCTTAATAAATATTGCTACGATTGCCACTCAGGCGACAAGCCAGAGGGCGGCATCCGAGTTGATTTGTTGTCCACCGATGCCGAGCTTGGCAATCACATCGAGTTGGTCGACAAGATCCTGTTGGCGCTCAAGGACCAGCAAATGCCGCCGGCCGATGCCGATCAACCCGAAGGGACGGAGCGTGTTCAAGCGATTGAGTGGATCGAACAACGGCTTCGGGTGTTCGATTGCGGAAGCGTAAGCCGACCGGGCCGCGTCACCATGCGGCGATTAAATCGCACGGAGTACAACAATACCGTTTACGATTTGACTGGTTTGGACCTTAAGCTGGCGAGCGATTTCCCTTCCGATGATGTTGGCAATGGGTTCGACAATATCGGGGATGTCTTAACACTTTCGCCCATCTTGATGGAAAAGTATTTGAACTCCGCAAAATTGATTGCGGCCGAAGTGCTCCGGAATGCAGAAGCGGCAAAGCGAGTCTTTCCGAACGAAGCGAAGGATCCCAACAATCTGGAAGAAGTGGTTGAAGTGGCTCGCGCGAACGCAACTCAATTCGCAAGCCGTGCATTTCGAAGACCACTTGCGGAAGAAGAGTCAGAGCGATTGCTCAATCTAATGCGCTCGGCTTGGGAAGCGAACGCAACCAAGGAGGAGATCATGCAAACGATGATCACAGTGGTGATGGCCTCATCCAATTTCATCTACCGCATCGAAGAAGATGATCCGGACGATTTCGTGGATGGGATTCGCCCGCTGAATGATTTTGAATTGGCGAGTCGACTGTCGTACTTTCTTTGGAGTAGCATGCCGGATGAAAGACTGTTCGAGTTAGCTCGTGAAGGGAATTTACATACCGCAGATCAATTGTGCGTCGAGGTGGATCGCATGTTGGCCGATCCGAAGGCGAAAGCGCTTGTCGAGAACTTTGCGGGACAATGGTTACAACTTCGCGATTTAGAAGCCATGTCGCCTGACCCAAAAAAGTATGCGGAGTTCGACGCCAAGCTTCGTCGATCGATGCGACGTGAAACCGAGTTACTCTTCATGAGTGTCATGAAAGAGAACAGAAGCATCCTTGACTTACTTAGCACCAGCACCACCTATGTCGATGAGCGCCTTGCAAAGCATTACGGCATCGATGGAATCGTTGGGGACGAGTTCCAAAAAGTTGACTTGGCAGGCAAACGCCGCGGCATGTTGATGCACGGCAGCATCCTGCTTTTGACTTCGAATCCTACCCGCACTTCCCCTGTAAAACGAGGTAAATGGGTCTTGGATAATTTGTTGGCCGAACCCCCTCCGCCGCCGCCTCCGAATGTGCCTGTGTTGGGTGAAGACGGGGAAGCGCTGGGAACATTGCGGCAGCGAATGGAACAGCATCGAGCCAATCCCAACTGCGCGGTTTGTCACGTAAAAATGGACGCGGTCGGCTTCGGATTAGAGAATTTTGACGGCATCGGATCGTGGCGCGAGGCTGACGGTCGCGAAAAGATTGACCCTTCGGGAGTTTTGCCGGGTGGACGGAGGTTCAATGGTCCACTGGATTTAGTTCAAATTCTAGTCGATGACAAGAAGACAGAATTTAGTCGATGTGTCGCTTCCAAAATGCTAACCTATGCATTGGGACGCGGACTTGGGGTCGCCGATCGCTGCACAGTTAGCTCGATCGTCAACAACCTGTCTAAGGATGATTACCGATTTTCTACGCTTATTAAGTCCATCGTGACTAGCCCACCCTTTACCCACCAGGAATCAGGACGTTAAAGATGTCGAATCTAAATAACTTCAAATTATCCAGGCGTACTGTTCTTCGTGGGCTTGGTGTTTCACTAGCATTGCCTTGGTTAGAGGCGACCGGATCGATTGCCAAGGCGGCTTCTGCCAGCGCCGCTGGACCAGTACGTATGGGCTTCATCTTTGTCCCGAATGGCGTGGTGATGCCAAATTGGGTTCCGAAAACAGAGGGCTATGGGTTCGAACTTTCGCGAACGTTGATGCCGCTTGCACCGGTCAAGGATGACTTGATGGTGATCACCGGATTGACTCATGATAAAGGGCGAGCAAACGGAGATGGAGCCGGAGACCATGCTCGCAGCGCATCGGTGTTTTTGACTGGGTCACAACCGAGGAAGACCGATGGTGAAAAGATTCGATCAGGGATCTCTGTGGACCAAATGGCCGCGCAAGCAATTGGCCAGAAAACCCGCTTTTCGTCACTGGAACTGGGTGTCGATGCGGGTCGCATGGCTGGCAATTGCGATTCAGGTTATAGCTGTGCTTACTCCTCGAATATCTCATGGTCGTCGGAGTCCACTCCGGTTGGCAAGGAAGTGAATCCGCGATTGGTTTTCGAGCGATTGTTTTCCGGCGGCAAGGCGAGCGAGGTAGACAAAGGGCAGCAGCAACGCGAAGCTTTGCAAAAGAGCGTTTTGGATTTTATCTCAGACGACGCCAAGAGACTGCAATCGAAACTTGGCCGCAACGACAATCGCAAGCTCGACGAATACCTCAATGGTGTACGAGAAATCGAAAGGCGTATCGGTACCAAGTCAGCCAAGCCATTAGACATTGATATCGACTATGCCATTCCGGATGGGATCCCTGGGGACTATCAAGACCACATGCGAATGATGTGCGACTTGATGGTGCTCGCGTTCCAGACCGACTCGACTCGTATCGCAACGATGATGTTTGCGAACGCAGGTGACAACAAGAACTACCGAAAGATCGGGGTTCCAGATGGACACCATGATATATCGCACCATGGGGACAACGCCGAGAAACTCGAAAAGATCAGCAAGATCAATCATTTCCAAGTCCAGCAACTAAGCTATTTGCTTCAGAAAATGAAGTCTATTCGCGAGGGAGAGCGAACGCTGTTAGACAATTCGATGATCGTTTATGGCAGTGGAATCAGCGATGGAAATCGACACAACCATGACAACTTGCCGATCCTTTTGGCTGGTTCCGGAGGAGGAACGATCGATTCAGGTCGCCATGTGCGATATGACTTAGAGACGCCGGTTTGCAATCTCTTTATGTCGATGCTGGACCGCATGGGGGTAGACACGCCTTACATCGGCGACAGCACAGGCCGTTTAACGGGATTGAGCGTCTAACGTAGGATGGGACCATCGTCCCGTCCCTTTTTCTGTTCGGGACAATAGTCCCAAATTTTCTGTTCGGGACAATAGTCCCAAATTATCTGTTCGGGACAATGGTCCCAAACTACGGGCAATGGTCCCAAACTACGGGCAATGGTCCCAAACTACATTTGTTTATATCGCTCGTCACTTTCGACCGTTGAGTGGAGAATTTTTGTGCGTTACCATTGGATCTCTGCCATTGCATTCGGATGTTCTGTGCATTTGTCTGGCATCTGTATTGCACAGGTTCAGGATATCTCAACGGATGAACTGATTAAGCAGCTGGACGACAAAGGGGTGGATAAACGGCGAGATGCTGCTTACGAATTGGTTCGTCGAGGCGAACATTCCGCTGGAGTGATTGTCGCGCTTGGCAAAGCGACCGCCGATGACGATACGCAGGTTCGCGTCCAATCGCTTACCGGTTTGGCACGGGCTGGCAAGCAGTCAGAGCTAGTGCTTTCGACTTTAGTGAAATGCTTGGGCAATCGCGACGACCAAGTTCGTTATCGAGCTGCTGCGGCTCTTGGCGCGATCGGTCCAACCGCGATCGAGCCGCTGCTTTCGTATTGGCCCTCGGCTTCTTTGGAATCCAAAATAGCTGTCGCTCAAGCGTTGGGAATCATTGGTCCGTCAGCAAAGTCCGCGATCCCATTGCTTACGACTGGGCTCAAGGAAAAGGGTGGTCTGGCAAAGCATTCAGCCGAAGCTTTAGCGGCAATTGCGCCGCAAGACGAAGTCATGCTGTTGAACATCGCGAATCATCCCGACGCAACCACCAGAATCGTCGGTATCATCCGAATTGCGTCTGCTGGATCGTTGTCCGCAGCGGCGATCCAAAAGCTGTACGAATCGGTGAGCGA
>JBBRGW010000146.1:0-9106 GCA_038223525.1 Pirellulales bacterium | reverse complement strand
TCACATTGGTTATCGGAAAAGATTCCGTGGTTCGACATGGTGCGAAGAAATCCAAATTGGAACTGAAGCCGATCGCGCATTTGACCGATATGACGGGCAGCATCAAACAGCATGGACTATTCGTCGTGCGACAGAACGACACGGCGGCATCGTTGTTGGATATCGAAGGATACAAAGTACTTTGGGGGCCTGAAGACTGCGATGAAAAAGCAGCCGCGCCGAAAGCCAAGCTCAAGGAACTGGAGATCGGGACCAAGGACGGTGGAGCCTGCGATTCCTGTTCGGTTGCGGCCAAGCAATTGCTCGAGGAACCAACCGATGCCAAGGTTGCAGCCGTCATCAGCAGCTATGCCGAACCCTTGCTAGCGGGATGCGGGTCCGTAAAAAAAGGAGACTTGAAGATTGTCGGCAAGAGCGAGGAAGTTGCCTTCGTCAGTGCGTTCGTACATGGAGCATTGCCCGAATCAAAACGCGAAGCGATCACGAAAGCATTGTTGGCTATGCGGAAGTCCAAAGACATGCTCACCGCTCTGGAAACAAAAGACGGTTTTGTGAGCTATACAAACTAAATGTTTAACTCGCGCAGCGGCTGTGATTTAGCAACGCAACTTTCGCTTTCACGAGCGAGCTCGTAGGGGGCGTGAGTTCTCCGGTCCCCCATGAGCTTGCTCATGGGAACCCAAGTTGTGTTGCTACCAGTAGTATCGGGGAAACGGTTGGCTTTGCGCTGGAATTAACAATTACCCCATTCTTATTGCGATGCGCATTCAAAAGTCGAAGTCCATCGGTTTCCCAACAACTCGCAATTTGGGATGAAAGTCCAGTTGGCCAAGTGGCTTCGAGTCCATCGGTAAGCCACGCAAACCAGGCGTAACGAAGCGAGTATGCAGGTTCGATATGTTCCGCAGTGTAAGGTCGGAATCGATGCATCGTATTCACCAAGAATCGCAATCAAAGTTTGGATCTGGAAACTTTCGCTCCCACGAGCGAGCTCGTGCGGGGAGTGGACCTATTCACGGTATTGCCGATGGCATGCTGTGCAGTTCGTATGTATGCGATCGAAGGCTTCTGCCATACTCTTTGGCGCCGGGGCTAGCTTGGCCGATCGATTCCATTGCCGAATCGCCGCCTCTAAGATCGATGCATCGGCCTCAGACTCCTGCAACATTTTGCGGAATCCTTCCGGCCGCATTGCGACGTCGTCCAAACGTAGTACTTCCGTGAAGTGTTCTCGCAACAATAGCGCTTCATGTGCTGGATCCAAATCGGGGTGCTTTGGTAATTGCGACCAAGCTGCACTTGCGAATTGTTCTAAATGGCCATGCGTAACATCCAACGCCACCATCGCTTCAGCCATAGGAGGCAATTTCGCGATCTCAGGAAACTCAACGTGCATGGCATCGAGCTTGACATCATCAATGCGCCGTGCACCAGCAGCTGCTGCGAACAATCCGCGGTAGTTTTCGTTAGTGCCCGCCAGCGTCAAGATCCCTAACGCAGATTTCGGCTCGATGAAGCCCGCTGATACACACGCGACCACAGCAGCAGTCGGACTGCGATGCTTGCCATGATGGCAATGGATATAGATGGGACCATCGAAATCTCGTACCGCCTTGGCTAACTCCGCAGCCCGCTCGCTTGCAATTCCATCGTACCCATGCGGAAGATGCACATATCGCAATCCATATTTTCTAGCCAGTTCCACTTCCGGTTTGGCACCGTCAACGCTCACAATCGTCTTGAAGCCCATTTCCTTCAGCTCGCGAAACGCTTGCACGCCATCGGGCTGACCACCTGAGACCACTTTGCTATGCACTTGAATCGCATTGGGTAGATGCTTGGCGCCGATTCTAGACGGCTCTGGTGAAACCTCCAATTGCTTGGTTTCGCCCCCCTGAGCAAAACACAAACGGTTCCCTACTAGGATGAAAACAGAAGCAATCACAAAGGATGCGAATACGGTTTTCATTGGGTCGTTGAATCCAAGGTTTTTCTAACGTAGTCAAAAGGTGCGAGCGAATCGTGCAATTCCCACCATCAGTCTAGCAAAACGCCGGAGGTACGCCCAAACTGCGGTATCAACTATTTGCCAAAAAGTCGAGAACGAGCCCTTCAGCGCCAGTTAAAAGATTTGCCGAAACTACCTACAGGCTATAGTGCCGCCAAATCATGCTCGTTTGCTTTAATGAAGAAGCGTGTTTCGCCCAATTGATCTCGGCGGAAGGCCCAATGGGCTGATACAATTGGGTTGACACGATATCGCGGAGCCTAATTGTTACCAACGAGGCAAGCGCCCGTGACTCCGTCGAAACCGTGAAGTCGAAACCCTGAAGTCGAAACCTTGAACCAGAGAAAAACTATGTCCAAACGTCTCATTCTAAGCTTTGTCGCAATGACCGTGGTTGCAAGCGGCTGTACCTCCGAAAAACAAGAAAGTCCAGCGCCATCTACCTCTGTCACGCCCACCATTTCCAAGGCCGCATTGTCCCTTATGGAGGAAGCCGACGCGCTGGATGGCACTAAAGACCACGTGATCGGCAAGTGCTATGTTTGTGGATTGGGGATGAATGGCTCTGATAAATTTGCGGTTAAGGCGGGTGGCTATACCGCTCACTTGTGCAGCAAGTCCTGCCAACAAGAGTTCGAAAAATCGACAGAAGAAATTGTGCTACATACCAAGTTGCCAAAGGGAGAGTGAATTGAAAGTAGTACGCACCGATCGCGAACTTGAGATGCCACTTGTCGACGCTCGACTTCGCGACACGGGAGCCACACTCATTACGTTGCCCGATGGAGTTTCTGAGCAAGTTTTATCGCAAGAGGTAGCCGATGCCGATTTGCTCCTCATGTGCTACACCAAGATTACACGTACAGTGATTGAGAAGGCGTTAAGGCTCAAAGCGATCATCAAGTATGGCGTCGGAATCGATGCGATCGATATCGTGGCGGCGCGCGAACGCGGCATTCCTGTTGTCAATATTCCTGACTACGCGGAAGAGACGGTTGCCGAAGGTGCCTTTGCGCTCATGATGGGATTGGCTAAGCGATTCAAATCGATACAGAATGCGATGCAACAAGAGGGTTGGGCTTGGCCCGAGTCGCGATGGTTGGCAAATGATCTCGCCGGCAAGACGATCGGTCTCATTGGGGTCGGGCGAATTGGCTCAAGCATGGCTCGCATGGCGGGCGCCTTTCGAATGCGAGTGTTGGGGTACGACCCTCCCGCGGTGAGTATCCCTGCGGAGCGTTTCAATGAACTTGGCGACATGCTCGCAGAATGCGATTTTATTTCCGTTCATTGTGTGCTCAACGATCAAACAAAAGGGATGATCGGTGAAGCTGAATTTTCGCGTATGAAGTCGACTGCATATTTCATCAACGTCTCGCGCGGTGAAATTGTGAACGAAATGGCATTGCTGTACGCGTTGCAAACGGGTCGCATCGCTGGCGCTGCGCTCGACGTCTATGGACAAGAGCCGCTCGCAAAAAGTGATCATCCGCTTTCGCAACTCTATAGCATGGACAACGTCTTGATTTGGCCGCACCTTACTTTTTATACGCAAGAAGCGATGCAGCGACTCGAAGAAGATACTTGGGCGAGATGCCTGGAAGCGATCGAAGGACGCCCGCTGACCGTAAAGTCGCATGACCCCAGATTGCGTGCCCAAGCGGCGGGTGTACGATTTGAACCTGCGTCCTAATGTTTAACCCACTCCGCGCCCGGAGTGCCTTGGGCGGTTGGACATTTGGGTCACTCTCGGCAAGAGTGACCTACTCGTTACAATGAACGCTTCCGCGGGCGCTCGCCGCGTTTGGAATCCTTACTCAATGGACCAGCTAATGAAATTGTCACGCAAACTCGCTTTGTCTCTCGCAGCGATGGCTTTTGCTTCGCGTCCAACTCTTCCGGCGATCGCTGACGAAGCGACTTTGGTCCGCGACACGTGGGGCGTTCCTCACGTTATCGCCAACAACGAAGTCGCTGGTTTCTATGCCCTTGGATACGCCCAAGCGGAAGATCGCCTCGAGGATATCTATCTCGCCATTCGAACTGGAGTGGGTCGATTGTCGGAAGTGCAGGGGCCCGAGTCTGTCCAACAAGACTACATGATGCGATTGACGCATAACGATACGCTACATAAGAAGTATTTGGAAACTGCCCCAGCTCACATCCGGGATGCTGTTACGGCGTTTGCAGCTGGTATCCAAGCTTATATCGCCAGTCACCCTGACGAAGCCAAAGAGGTTTCCATTCCAGTCGAACCATGGCATCCGCTGGCGGTTGGTCGGGCGATGATTTTGCGGTGGCCCATCGGCACCATTATGGACGACTTAAAAAATGGGCAGCAACGCGTCAAGCCAGCGATGGGTTCCAATCAATGGGCCATCTCGCCTAAGCGATCGGCCGATGGTTCTGCGATCCTGTTGTCCGATCCGCACTTGACCTGGGAGGGCTTGGCGGTCCTCTATGAAGCTCGCGTCCACGCCGGCGATATCCATATGAATGGATACTACCTCATCGGATCCCCTATGCTCGCGATCGGGCACAATAAATCGGTGGGCTGGGCGCTCACGACAGGCGGGCCGGATACTTCGGATGTCTATCAAATGAAGATCCGCATGTCGCCTCAGCCCCAGTATGAATACGATGGCGCTTGGAAGAACATGGAAATCAAGAGTTTTGAGATCCCGGTCAAAGGGGCAAAGACGATGTCGATGCCTGCTCTCTATACGCATCTCGGTCCAGTCATCGGCGAGCCGGATGTCAAGAACGGCATCGCGTTTGTCGGCGCGTCACCTTACATGGAACAGACGGGTTTGTATGACCAGTTCTATCGCATGGTCAAATCCACGAACGTGCAGGAAGTGAACCAAGCTATCTCGCTCAATCAGTTCAATGAACAGAACATCATGTCGGCCGACACGGAAGGCAACATTTCCTACGTTCGCAACGGAGCAACGCCCATCCGCCCAGATGGATTCGATTGGGACAGTCCTGTGGATGGAACGACGAGCAAGTCGGCTTGGCTTGGACTTCACCCTCAGAGCGACCTAGTTCACATCGTGAATCCACCGCAAGGCTACATGCAAAACTGCAATATCAGCCCCGCCAACATGATGGTCGACTCACCGTTAACGCCTGATAAATATCGCAAGTACATTTACAACGTCAGCTGGGACCAAAACAATCCACGCGGACGCCGCAGCATCGAACTGCTCTCCAAGGACAGCTCGGTAACACGCGACGAGGCCAAATCGTACGCGATGGACATCTACGATCGCATCGCAAGTCGATGGCAAAATGAATTGCGTCAATCTTGGGCGAATGCGCCGAAAGAAATTACAGACAACACCGAACTGAAACACGGCGTTGAAGCGATTCTCGCCTGGGACGGCACCTTCACGTCGGAGGCAACCGCAACGAACCTTTATAAGTTCTGGCGATTGAAGTGTGGCGAAAAATGTGACCTGTCCGCGATGGGCAACGACAAACCGCTACCCACCGAAACGCGAACTAAAATTCTTGAAATACTTGACGAAACGATGAAAGATCTCACGTCGCGGTATGGAAAATGGGATTTGAAGTGGGGAGATGTGCACGTAGTGGGGCGAGGCGATCAGTATTTCCCAGCGTCTGGAACAGACTTTAGTTCGGGCGACAAAGAAGCCAATTTTTCTGAGACGCTGCTCGATGTCCGTTCGATCGAGGACCCCAAAAAAACCGGCCGTTATATCGCCAACAGCGGCTCGATGGCAGTGATCCTGATGTTCTTTGACAAGAACGGAGTCAGTTCTCTTACGTGTACACCTTGGGGGCAGTCAGCGCATGCGGATTCAGCGCATTACGTCGACCAAGCCAAGGGACTCTACGGGCCAAGACAGATGAAGCAAACCTGGTGGGACCCTGCGGAGCTAAAGCAGCATACGGAATCGACAAGAGTGTTGAAGTACGAATCTCTGCACGAGTAAGTGGGCCAAACACGTAGGCGAGTCTCTGCGAGACTCGCAGAAATCAGCGTCTCGGAGATACGCTGCTACGCGGGTTAAACATTTGGACAGGGTCACTCTCGGCACGAGTGACCTACTTGATGATTGGCAGAGGCGGTCGAACGGATGAATTATGTTTAGTGAAATCTTCGCCCAGCAATGCTGCCACCGTCGCAGCTGCTTGACCCTGTTCGTATTTGCCCCCTCGGTCAACTCCCGAACGTGTGATACCTGCTCCGAAAGCAGCAACCCATGTTCGTTCGGAGCCTGGGAGTTTGTCTCCGTGGCTCTTCCAGCCTTCGCGACCGTCACCGCGACCATGATCCGACGTGATTACAAAAGCGGTTTTGTCTTTGTGTGAAGGCAACGACTGAGCCGTCTCCCATAGTTGGCGGATAAAGTAATCGTTTTGCTGCGTCGTCAACAAGTACTTGTCGTACTTCCCGGCATGAGCCCAGTCATCGGTTTCCCCCAGTGATACGAACAAGACTCTCGGCTTATTTGTCTTCAACTCTTCGATCGCTCCACTCGTGGTTAGCACATCGTATCGAATACCGTCCCATTGGTGAAATAGTTGCTTAGAAACTAGATTCAAGATCTCCACGCGATCGGGGTTGCCTACGCGAAACGGTTGCCAGCCTGCGTTAACGGGAATCTTGCTGCGCTGATCATTGATGATGAAGGGAAACACATCCCAAGAACCATAAGCTGCAACTTTGCCCGCATACGCCGGCTTGTTGTTCAGCCATTCGAGTACGGTCGTGTTGAGGTTGTACTTTTTGTCGTTACTATTGACAGCGGGGTCAGGGAAACCGCTAAGGATTTCGTTGTAACCTGGGTAGGAAAAGAAGCGTCCATTGGTCACAGTCACCAAGCTATCGGATTCCAAATCACCTGCTATCCAAGCGGTCCCTGTTTGGCATCTGCCCCAAAGGAACGGGAGCAAAATTTCACGCCGCTTTTCTCGACTTTCGAACCAGTATTGCTCTTTGAGTTCATCGGGTTTTTCAACCCCGTTTTCCTTGATCATCAGCCGTTGGTCCGCGCCGCCGAAGACCTCTTCGCCGCGAAGTCCATCGAGCGTGATCAGAACGACGTTCTGTACACCTCCTGAATCTTGCGCCGTCACGTGCGAGGCTGAACAAGCGAAACAAAGGAGGATCCCAATCACATGGTTCCATTGCATACTATGTACTTCTTTCTAAGTGTGTTACTTTGCTTCTGCCATGTCCGCTTCTTGGCTAAACAACGGGTCGGACGTTGCCTTGTACTGGAAACGACGTATAGGCTGTTGTGCGTGATTATAACAAGGGCTGAAAACCGTTGGCTAAGGCCCTCATCATTACCCACAACTCGACAACGTTTCGTGCTCGTGCTCCTAATCGATGGTCGCTCGTCGATAACGAGCACGAGCACCGCCTACGGCTGAGCACGAGCACGAATGAAAAACCCAAGGAAAAACGAGAAATCAAGGATGAAAGTTGTGGGTAATGATTAGGCTAAGGCCCTTCGGCTAATCAGCCGCAACGCGTTAGCGTACGGTATAGCCCGACTTACGATCGACGCCGGCTGTTGAAAGACATCTGCGATAATCAATGTTGTTTGTTAGGATCTGCTGCGGCTCTCTAGTTTTAGCGGTCTCGCTGTTCGTTTCAAAGTAGCGTCCTCACAACTCACGAAAACTTCTTAAATCATTATGTTTCTCGTGATCAAAGCGAGCAGATTTTCATCACTAATTAACCGAAACACGCACGCGTAAAGGGATGCAAGTGGGTATTCTTTGAGGGTCGTGCGAGGTCGTACTTTAAACTTGATCTATCTTAGCAACCCATTTTTTTGACCGCAATCATCATGTTAGACTTAAAGAAAATACCGGAATTTGTCCGAAGCGAAGGCAGCGTTTCTCGTCGTTTGCTTCTTGCCTATGGTGCAGCACTAGCTGGTTTACCGTTAGTGACGTCGCAACTTGCGGCAGCGGACCGAAAGGTTGTGTTTGAAAACAATCCCTTTTCATTGGGAGTTGCGTCGGGTGATCCGGATGCGACCAGCGTTGTGCTTTGGACCAAACTTGCTCCCGACCCAACGCACGCAAGCGGAGGAATGAAGCCGGAAAGGGTGTCTGTAGCATGGGAACTCGCCGAGGACGAGTCGATGACGAAAGTCGTCTCCAGCGGTGTCGCGGTCGCAACACCACAGTTAGGACACTCGGTACATGTCGAAGTTCAAGGGCTGAAACCAGCACGTTGGTATTGGTACCGATTTAGTGCGGGCGACGCGATTAGTCCTGTGGGTAGAACGCGAACATTGCCAGAACCCCATGCGGAACCCGATGCATTACGTTTTGCATTTGCATCCTGTCAGAACTACGAACAAGGTTTGTTTACAGCGTATGATCAAATGGCCAAAGACGAACTGGATTTGGTATTTCATTTAGGGGATTACATTTACGAGTATCCTGGCAACGACAATCGCGTTCGACAGCACAGTGGGCCTACCGACGGAAAGATCAAAACGTTGGATGACTATCGATTGCGGCACATGCAGTATCGATCGGATACTTCGCTGCATAGGATGCATGCGCAGTGCCCTTGGTTTGTAACTTGGGATGACCATGAGTTTGACAATAACTACGCCAACGACATCCAGGAAGAACAAAGGCGAGATAAACCTCAAGCGGATCCGGTAGACTTTTTGGTTCAGCGCGCTGCGGCTTATCAGGCATACTATGAGATGATGCCTTTGCGTAAAGAGACGCTGCCGCAAGGTCCCGACATGACGATCTATCGCAAAGCATCTTTTGGGCGACTGGCTGAGTTCTTCGTTTTGGATACCCGGCAATATCGAACCGACCAGCCCAATGGAGACGGTCTGAAGCCGCTGAGCGAAGAAGCTTGGAAGCCAACGAATTCGCTGCTTGGCAAACAACAGCGAGGCTGGCTTGACCGCGGCTTGTTAGACTCGACGGCAACATGGAATGTTCTGGCTCAGCAAGTTATGTTTGCAATGGTCGAGATCAGTTTGAAAGATCGAAGTGGATTTTCAATGGACCAATGGCCAGGTGCAGCTCACGAACGGGTCGCCCTGATGAAGTTCATAGCGGACCGCAAAGTCCCCAATC
>JBBRGW010000145.1:0-9129 GCA_038223525.1 Pirellulales bacterium | reverse complement strand
AGGTTTGATTGCGATCGTTCAGATAGACCAAGATCTCGGAACGCGTCACGCGAAGCATAGGTCTAGCGATGTCGATGGAGGGAGCAACGGACCGAAACGCTTGAATGCCAGATAGGCCGCTTGGTCCGCTGCCTCGCATCAAATGGTGTAGAAAAGTTTCCACTTGGTCGTCTGCATGATGCGCCATCGCGATCCATCGCGCTTGATGCTTCTTGGCGACATCGACGAGGAACTGGTGCCGCAATTTCCGCAGACTGTTTTCGGATGGGTCAGCAACATCCCGAGCATCTGCCCTCATGACTTCGCAGCGCACTCCAAGCCGCTCAGCATGTTTTTCCACGAACGCTTGATCGGCGTCGCTTTCCTCGCCTCGCAATGCGTGATTGAAATGGGCGACGACCAGTTTTTCGAAGTTGGGGCGGATATGAAATAGGGCTTCGAGCAGAGCGGTGCTGTCGGCACCACCGCTAGCAGCGACCACCACTTTGGTCTCATCCCACCTCCCAAGTGGCCATCGTTCGAGGATGGCCTGCTCAATACGCCTTGAGGTTTTCATGGTCTGTTTCGCTTGGAAACGCAGGGAGGAATCAGCAGAATCAATGGAGGCAACTAGTTTGTAATAGTAGGGCGTGACGGTGCATCGCACAAACTTTAAAAATGCTTTCGCTGTGGCTACTGGCACGGCAAGGGACAATGAGTATCCTACTACATAGCGATAAGCGAGAATTTGGCAACCTTGCGATTTAGAATCTGAAGTCGAAATAAAACGATTGTAAAATAAAGCCATTGTGCTGAGGCGATGGCGTTACTTGAAACCTCTCTCGTGTTTGGATCATTTGAAATGTTGCGAAAACCAAGAGTTCTATCTCTGTCTCTGTTGCTCGTGAGCAGTTTCCTTTTCGTAGGTTGCTCGGGTCCAGAATCCACTAAGCCTGCTGCGACAGCTACCACGGGCACATCTAACACGGGCACAGGAAAAACTGCGGATCCAGCTTCGGGAGGACTAAAGCGTATTGTTTTGCTCAACAATACCGACTCGCCGTTCTGGGATGCGGCTCGAGCGGGCATCTCCAAGGCGTCCACCGATTTGAAGTTGGCCGATCTTGGGCTATCGGCAGGAATGGATACCAACGACGGTACCGAACAAGGGCAAATCGAGAAACTGCGCCAATACGGGACGCAAAGCGATATTGCTGCCGTCGTCATCTCACCCACCTCAGCTACAAACCCTGGTATCGCCGATGAACTCAAGAACCTAAAAGCCAAGGGGATCATCATCGGTTGCTTCGATAGCGATTTGGATGCCAAATTCCTGTCCAATCGCGAATTCTATGTTGGTACCGACAATGTGAAGGGGGGCAAGGTGCTGGGCACCGCAGCTAAGAACCTAAAGGCAAGCGGCGGAGAGTACGTCCAGTTTGTTGGTCTCGATAGCCAATTGAACGCCATCCAACGCATGGATGGTTTCACGGCTTCGGTTGGGACGGGATTCAAACAGATCGCTCGCCGAACGGATGACGTGGATAGGCAACGCGCGAGAGACAATGTTCGCCAGAGCATCGATCAAAACCCAAACCTGTCGATCCTGGTAGGGATCTGGTCCTACAACGCGCCTGCAATCGTTGACGTAGTCAAGGAACGCAAGCTACGAGACAAGATGACTATCGTGACCTTCGACGCTGAGCAGTTAGCCATCCAGCAAATGAGCGATGGAATGATCGATGCGATGGTTGTTCAAAACCCATTTGGTATGGGCTACGAATCGGTTCGATACTGCGTTGCCAAGATTGGCAAAGACGACAAGACTGTGAAGGAAATGTTTCCCAAGATGGGCATGCCCGGCGGAGACATTTTGGATACAGGTCTCAAGGTAGTTGTTCCGGACAGCGGCTCGGCCCTCAAGGCGGAGATGTTCCAACAATACGGTACCAGTGTCGAATTCACAACGATGAGCAAGTTCCAAGAATGGCTCAAAAAGTACGGCCTAACCAGTTCTTAGGAGAGCGGCAGAGTGAAATCTACCTGTCTGTGATTCAGATGGGAGAGCGAGGCTCCTGCCGAGCCTCGCGATGTCCTGGTTCGGCGGGAGCCACACCCTTCCGGTACCATCCATTCCGCCACTCGCATCCGAAACATTATCCATGGTCCTTTACATTGAGCAGCGTGCATGAACTCCAATCCGCCAAATCTCCTCTCGCGACTTTGGTCGACCGTTGAGTTTAAGTTGATATTGGCGTGGTTGTCAGTGGTCTTAGTAACCGTGGTACTCGACCCTGGTCATACCTACCTGAAAAACCCAGGCAATGCAGCCGAGTTGATTATTCGCAACTCGGTCCTGCTTGGATTTTTTGCACTGGGAAGCGCCGTCATCATTATCTCGGGTGGGATCGATCTTTCGAGCGGTTCGGTGATCGCCATGAGTGCAACGGTATTTGGATCTCTCCTGATTGCTCTCGATCCGACCGGATTCAGGGAGGGGCACATAGAATCATGGGTCGTTGTTGTCGCCACCGCGGGAACCCTATTGTCGGGCGCCATGGTCGGTACGCTTCACGCATGGTTGATCACGTGCATTGGATTGCCACCGTTCATAGCCACGTTGGCGACATTGGTTGGTCTCCGCAGTTTTAGCCGAGGTGTAACGCTCGCGATTACCAATAACAAATCACAGATCGATTTTCCTGACTTGGTGCTACGCGATTCATTAAAGAATGTAACGAGCGTTTCCATTGTGTTCCTCATTCTCGCTTTCGCGATTTGGTTCCTCATGAGTCGAACAGTCATAGGCCGCCATTTACATGCGATGGGTGGAAACGAACAAGCGGCTCGCTTGAGCGGGATTCGGACCGATCGGCTCAAGTGGCTTGCGTACGTGATTGGCTCCGTCTCCGCTTCGATGGTCGGAATCGTCTATTTTGCCGACACGGGATCTGCTAAGCCAGATATTTTAGCTCGCGGCTATGAGCTCAATGCGATCGCCGCATCCGTTATCGGTGGTTGCTCATTGCAGGGTGGAATCGGAACCATTCCAGGTACGATTTTAGGTTGCTTGTTTTTGCGAACCGTCATCGATGCGGTCAACAAGATCGTCGGTTCGGGTGCGGATGTGTACGAAGGGATGATCGTGGGCATTGTAGTAGTCATGGCGGTTACATTCAGTCAGCGGGCTGGCTCAGCAAAATCCAAGAAATACTTTGCGACGCCCATCGGATGGGCTTCGATCCCGGTCCTGAGTCTTCTCATCGGCATTTCTTTCTTGCTCTTGTTTCGCGACAAGCCTTGGTTTTCATCCATGCATGCGATTGTGTTTGGTGTCTTGGTTGCAGCGATACTGCTGGCGCGAGGTGTATTGGAACTTCGGGCAAAACGAGCATGAGAGCTGCCATCTAACGAGCTATGACAGAAATCACCCCGGTTATCTCTATTCGTGGAATTGGCAAGCAGTTCAATGCCGTTCGCGCGTTGAACAACGTCAGCTTCGATGTCAGGCCGGGCGAGCTGCATGCGGTCATGGGGGAGAACGGTGCGGGTAAAAGTACGCTCATGAAGATCTTGTCCGGCGTTTACAGCGAATACGACGGCGAGCTTTTTCTGCGAGGAAAGCTCGTTCGGTTTCAAAGCACACGCGAGGCGGAAGATTCAGGAGTCGGAATCATCCATCAAGAGCTGAACTTGGTAGAGCAACTTTCCGTCGCCGCAAACATCTACCTCGGCCGTGAGATAAAGCGAGCTTTCGGAATACTGAACCAATCAGCCATGGACCGTCGTGCGGCCGAGTTGCTCGGTCAATTAGAGTCCAATATATCGCCTCGCGCTCTGGTCAGTTCGCTTCGCGTCGGTGATCAGCAATTGGTTGAAATCGCCAAAGCGATTTCGCTAGAAGCGGAGATCCTGATCATGGACGAACCCACGAGCGCCTTGACCGAATCGGAAGTCGCCCGTTTGTATAGCGTCATCGACCGGCTTCGAAAGCGTGGCGTAACGATCCTCTATATATCGCATAAAATGGATGAGGTGTTTCGATTGGCCGATCGGATTACGGTCTTGCGTGACGGTCAATTTGTCCAAACAGTAAGTCGCGCCGAGTCGACTCCTCGCTCGATTGCGCACTCCATGGTCGGCCGGGACATCGAACCATCCCGCCGCCGGGAGAGCAATCAAGAAAAAAGTGTCGTTTTGGAGACAAAAAACCTCTCGCTTGCTTGGCCCGGTCACCCTCGCGGTTGGCGTCTCAAAGACATTGATTTTCAACTTCATCGCGGAGAGATTCTTGGTTTTGCGGGACTCATGGGAGCCGGCCGAACTGAGCTACTCGAGTGTTTGTTCGGTGCGAGTCCGCTTTCGACGCAGGGGCAACTATTTGTTCAAGGAAAAATGAGACGATTCGCACACCCTGCCGAAGCGATGCAAGCGGGAATTGCGATGGTGACCGAGGACCGAAAACGGCTTGGACTTTTTTCGCACATGACGGTGCGAGAGAACACGACCGTTTGTTCTTTGATCGATTGCTCTACAGCGGGGGTACTTAGCCGCATGCGAGAACTGACCGCGACAAACAAACAAGTCCTCGCGTTATCGATCAAGGCGAGCGGGCCGGAAGCACCGATTACCAGCCTCAGCGGAGGCAACCAACAAAAGTGCATCATCGGCCGTTGCATGCTAACGCACCCAAGCATTTTGTTGCTCGACGACCCGACACGAGGTGTCGACATCGGCGCCAAGGCAGAGCTATATCAATTGATGGAGCAACTCGCTGCCGAAGGGGTCGCGATCATTGTTACTTCATCGGAACTCCCGGAATTATTGACGGTGAGCGATAGAATTCTGGTACTCTGCGAGGGCATGATCACCGGTGAGTTCAGCCGCGAAGAAGCGACCGAGCAGCGGATCATGGAAGCCGCAACGCAGCAGCAAGCAAAGGTCACTCTCCGCGTTGCAACAAGGTAATGGTAGGCGCCAATGCGAAACGGAGAGAACTAATGCCTGAACGGATCGCGGGGGCCATAAAGGCACTCAGCATGTGGCTAGCGAAACCAGCAAGTGCCAGTGCAATAAATACGCTTTGGTCCAGTTGGTCCGCAACAACCAATGTCAAAAGCGCGAGCAATGGGACCACTCCCATGAAGTTCGTCACCGCCAAAAGCCCCCTCTCAAATCGATCCAGTTCGCGCTGCTCGGCTGATGATTCCTCGACGCTGATGAACTTGGGATAGAAGGCTCTTATCGTCACCAGCGCAGTGATCACAAAGGTGGACCCTGCTGAAACAAGTCCATGAAGCACCTGGGACAAAAAGAAACCCAGTACATCCATCGAAGAAACCTTGCTACCTATGGAATACTGATTCCAAAGTGGGAAAACAAGACCCGAAAAGGCGAAGAGCAACACGATGTTGCCCGCTGACAAGTACGGAGCAGTCAGACATCTTGAGGTAACACCACGTCGCTTCTTTTGCGATAACGGCTGATTGCGGCGAATGGCTTTGAAACCCGATGCGATCGGCCATAGGATCCAGATCGATACCGATACACCGACGGTGAAGGCTACCAAATTGACCGGCAACAGTTCCGTTTCGCGAAAAAAAGTCTGATCAAAGTTATGGATTGTCAGGCGATGGTTTGCCCAAATATTGAGCCCTGCCACCAGTATATTGGGAATAAGCCCCAGCGTGATGAGCCAAGTCATCGGATAAGCTTGCCATCGTGCTGTTTGACTTTTTGCGGTCGGATGGAGCATTCGATGTACCTCGCCCAAAGTGCAATATTGAAGTGACCTAGCCAGCTGTTTTGCGGTTGGACGTTCTTGCTTGTTGGTTGAGAGACACAAAGTGATCGCTTTGCTCAGTCCCGCGGGGCATTGGTGACGTTCCTGGATCGTCGGGATCCTGGAACGGGAATCACGAAGTTGTTGCAACCCATTTGGACCCGGCTCGAATGCGGGAAACGGTTGAGAACCCGTCAACAGTTCCCATAACACAATAGCCATGGAGTAGACATCACTGCTGGCATCTACCGATTCGGGTGTCGCTCTGTCAAGTAAGACGTCAATATGTTCAGGGGACATGTAGGGGTAGCTGCCACCGAATTCTTCATGACGATGTGTCGCATCGATTCCACCGCCAAAGCTCAGATTAAAATCGGCCAACATGGGACGTCCATCGGCTGCAACGAGGATATTCTCGGGTTTGATGTCTCGATGCCAAACTCGCTTGCTATGAGCGTGTTCTAGTGCATGCGCTATTCGTGCCCCCAGCCATGCCACTGTCTCACCCCAAGTAAAATGGGAAAGCAAACGGTTGCTTTCGGAATGGAGAGGCGTTTCGCCGATCGAAAGCAGCGTTGCGGCAACGTAGTCGACGTATTTCGAACCGGACCAAATCGCGTCTTGATCGAAGTGCGCCGCGTGGATCACTTGCCGCAGGCTTTTTCCAGGAATGTACTGCATATACAGCAGCGAAAGTCCGTCGACACTTCGTTCGTCGTAAACGCGGACAATATTGGGGTGATCCAAGTTGGATAAAACTGGGGATTCAATGCTCGCCTGTTCCGAAACCTTCAAGGCGACAATGCGTTGCATCGAAAGTTGCTGCGCTAAAAAGACTCTTGCAAACGACCCACGACCAAGCTCGAGAAGCAATCGGAAATCTTGAATCGTTTCGCCAACCGAAATTTCCTCTAATCGTCTCATAAGCTTGAGTTCATGGAGGCGCGAAATCCATGACGAACCGCCCATTCGTCCGTCCAACCATAGATCTTGACGTGTTGGACAACCTCCTTCTCGGCAGGTTGGTTCGCCAATTTTGAGGTGGTGAGCTCGTCGAGAGGGACTCCCATCGCATGCAGATGCGTATGGGGGCAGTCCCCCTGAATCACAAGGTTGCGAAGCAATGAAAGTCGGTCGATAAGCAAGGAAAGCCCATTGGCATCGGCGTGGATCGTCACCATGCCGCCATCCGCGGCTATGACAAAACTCAAAACGTGCTTTGCCATTACTTTGCCTTGAGTTTGGCGATAAGAAAATCCACCGAGCTTTTAAATTCCGCGTTCGGCTGGCCTGGATAGGAGACGATACACTCGACGCCGGACTCTTTGCAATGCTTTGCGAATTCGATCCCGTAGATTGCGGAGTGGGTTGGGTCTGGCTCTTTGCCGCCATAAACCGGTTGGGTCTTTTGATTGGGATACTCAAGAAACAAGTTCGGGTCATCTTTCGAGACCAGTTCCATAGGCGAGTACTCTCGTATCCACGGCAACACTTTCTCGCGGTTTGCAGTGAGCAATTCGAACTCTTCGGCGCGGCCTCGTCCTTTGGCGGCGAAACCGAAAGCGTGCCCGCCGTAGATGGAGTTTGAAATCCATTTCCGCAGCTCAACCGGATCGAGAGAAGTCTGCGCGCCGGTTACCGCAGCACAGCTCAATCGGGATGATTGCCGCGCGACTGGATCCGAACTATTTGGGTCTGCAATGTCGTTGTGCAGGGCGAGCCACAAAGAGGTACACGCACCCGCGGAACCACCTGTTGCTCCGATGCGAGTCGGATCGACGTTCCATTCTTTGGCATTAGCACGGATGGTTTGCAAAGCGCGAGCCGCATCCAATACACAGGCTTTAACCGGCGGTTCCACTTTCTGCTCCATCGCTTGTGAGATGAATCGATAGTTGACCGCGGCGACGGAAATCCCAGCGCTGAGCAAAGTCTTGATGGGGCGATTGCCGTAACTTGTCTTGTCTCCATTGACCCATCCACCGCCGTGGATCAAGAGGACGACCGGAGTTGGCTTCTCCGAATCGGCTTTCCAAAAATCAAATTTTTGTCGTTCGGAATCTGTTCCATAGACCACGTCGGCATAAGTTGGGGCTGGACGGTCCGGTGGCGTCTTGGCGGCTGCTGGGGTCGTCGGCTTCGGTTCAAGATTGCCATACAATCGAACATCGTCGAAATCATTCATGTCATCAAACGAGCCAATGCCAATCCTCCCTTTACCAAACGTTTTGTCGATCGCGGTCATATGCGGTTTCTTCATGTCGTCGAAGTAGACTGCGATCGAACCTGCACTGCTGTCCCGGATGACTTTCACTTTGTGCCACTTGTCATCCCAAGCAACTTCGGATTTATTGTCCGTTAAGGGGCGCCGAGGTTCCGCATTGACAATCATGATCTGCCCGCTGGCTGGGTCCGGCTTGGCGCCGAGGTGAACGTAATAAAAGTGCTCGGCGTCTTGATGGCAAAAGAAAGCACAGCAGTCGCGATGGTTGCCAGTATCTTTCGTACTTTTCACACGAAAGGTGAGCACAAAGTCGGCCAACTGAATGTCTTTGATGAGGGCGATGTTGTGTGGGCTTCGCACTTTAGGTTGGTAGTCACTGATTCTTTTGTTTAGGCCAAACGATTTCTTTCCGTCCTCTTCGTGCAAAGTCCATGATGCATCATCCGTTGTTTCCCATTTGTCCCGTCCGGCTTCGAAATCGTCACTGAAAACTAGCGGCATGCCTTTGGAATCCTCCGTCTGCGCCCAAATTGGGTTCGCGCAGGTTAGGGCAATGCAAAGGGTTGCACACGAGGAAAAAACACGAAGCAATGAGAGAGGATGCATGACTGTCTCTTGGGAAAGGAGGTAATGGGGGAGATGTTCTGCAATGCACATCCGACATGATAACTCAGTTCGAGTCAGTTCGCACACTGCCCGGTGCTCTTTGTCTTTCGCCCCGAAGTTGTTTTACCCAGCGCAGCGGCGGGCCCTACCATTAGGCGCTGCTAAACAATAAGTCTTTTAATTAGCCGGAACGCGTTAGCGTCAGGTTCAGGTTCACGGAAAACTGAGGGTTAAAGCCCTCATCATTACCCACATCTTTCATCCTTGATTTCTCGTTTTTCCTTGGGTTTTTCATTCGTGTTCGTGCTCAGCCGTAGGCGGTGCTCGTGCTCGTTATCGACGAGCGACCATCGATTAGGAGCACGAGCACCATTTCATTGAGCACGAGCACGAAACGTTGTCGAGTTGTGGGTAATGATGAGGTTAACGCCCTTCGGCTGATAACTTTTCCCCTTTTCCTTGCCGTCCTTGCACGAGGCTTGAGGGCCTCGTGCGGTTAAACATCACTGTCGCACCCGGCAGTTCGATGACTATTGTC
>JBBRGW010000144.1:0-9132 GCA_038223525.1 Pirellulales bacterium | reverse complement strand
GTGGACGAGTTGAAATTGAAACCGGGTATATTGCTGGCGTTGGCCCCTAGAAGACTACTGACAAAGAGAATGGAGTCTTGCAAGCCGACTTCAACACCAAACTCATCGGTATTGCTAAGCGTGATCTCCGCGATCATGACCTGAATCATGACTTGGGGGGGTTGCTGGTCGAGTTGCTCGATCAATCGACTAATCTCTTCGTAATAACGCGGAGTCGCACTGAGGATCAGTTTGTTTTGAACAGGCTCGGGTACGACCACAACCTCGCGGTCGATTTGTTCGAAAGGATTGTTTGCACCTGGAGCCGCAATTTCAACCTGCCGCTTGCTCCTCAAGAATTCGTTGATTGCCAGGGCCACGTCGACCGCTGGCGAGTTCTTGAGTTGATAGACGGTGCTTTTGCGTTGCATCCTGTCCCCTTCGTCGAGTCGAAGGATCAAAGCCTCAACGATTTTGAGATCGCCATCAGAACCGACCACAATCACGTTGTTGCCGCGTGTGTCGACTGTAAAACGAAGAGGCATCAAGGCTGTTTCATCGGGAGCGCTCGAGAGTTGCGTGGTTCCCGGTGCGCCGGCGCTTTGCGCAGGTAGC
This sequence comes from Pirellulales bacterium, assembly GCA_038223525.1. Taxonomy (GTDB): domain Bacteria; phylum Planctomycetota; class Planctomycetia; order Pirellulales; family Pirellulaceae; genus JBKCUI01. The sequence goes on along the minus strand of JBBRGW010000144.1, from coordinate 8,538 downwards.
AATGCCCGAAGCGTCTCGACCAGGGCTGACGCATCCCCATTCTTCACTGGAAAGATCTTGATCCTTGCGACCATACCAGGTGTATCGAGTTGTTCGATCAGTTGCTCGATTAGTGGCAAAGTGGCTGGTGGGCAGGCAATTAAAAGAGTATTGTTTCGTTCGTTGACTGTAATTTGGTTGGTGCCGAGCGTTCCGCTTGTGGCTACGGTTCGACCGTCTTTGTCTAGAAGTTGGATGCTTGCACCCGGACTATTTGCAGTTGTGGTGAGGGCTTGCTGAAGCGATCGTGCGATATCGGCCGCCAAACTATGTCGCAATTGAAATACGCGTGCTTGTTGCATTAATGCTCCTCTTGGTACGTCCAGTTGGGCGACCAGTTTGCGAATCTCGAGGAGGTCGCGGGGTGGGGCATGCACAATGATTGCATTGGTTCGGCTGTCCACCATGGACTGAATCACCGGCGCAAGTCCTTCGCGACTGAGAAAGAATGCCCGAAGCTGCGTCTGAAGATCCGTTGCCGAAGAATGCTGCAATTGAATTACCTCAAATTGGGCATCGGGTGTTGTGGGTTGATCTAATTTGGTGATCAGTTCTTTGGTGGCAGCGACCGCTTCTCCCCAACCGATTAGCAGCAACGAGTTTGGCTTTCCGAGCGGGCTAACCGATACTCGGCCTTGAATGGATCCAGTGAGTTTTTCTTGGATGGCTATGATCAGTTTTGCTATGGCACCTGATCCGGCGTGCTGCAATGGCACGACCTCGATTTCAGGGCGAGTCAGGCGACTCGCTTCGTCCAGTTTCTTGATGATTTCAGTCAAATCGGTCAGCTGTTGGTCTCTTCCCCGCAGAATGATGGCGTCGATTTCGGGAAGCATCTCAATCTGAACTCCTTCGAACTGAGGTAGAGGCAAGCTGGTGGGCGGTTTGCCTTGTCCGGGTAGTGCCCCATTCGGCTGCGGTGCAATTGGATCGGTCTTCGGCGGCGATTGCGGCGCACCGAGTTCTTGTTGGGTTGATGCGAGTCGAATCGGGTTATCTCTTTTAGCCTGAGCAAACGTGAATTTCGTCAAAGAGGACTGACCATTATCGTGCAGCGGTACGACCCGCACTCCTTCTTCGGGTCTGAGCCCAACAAACGTGGTCACGAGATTCGCGATATCGTCGGTCAACGCAGCCGGTCCTTCGACTCGCAAAAGGTTTTCCGCTGTGCGAAATTCAAAGGTTGCTCTTCCGGAACTCAACTGCAACTCCAGCTTGCTCGGATTGGCAGGGTCCACGCGAATGTATCGCTGGAAAAGATTGGCAAGCGAGTCTCTGATATAGGTTGCTCGCGCACTCGGGACCTGTACATCCCGTCGGACGCTTGCTACCGGAATCTGCGGCAATTGCGAGAAACAGGATGTTGCGAAAAACAAGAAAACTAGCAATGCACAAGCGATCTTGTTCATACTCATGCCCATCAACGAATACCTTTTTACGAGCTCTTAAACATATCCAACCCCAATCCTGATTCACCGCCGAAGAGAGCGCTGCTTCGTCGCAGTTTTTCACGAAATTCAGCAGGCGACTGGGAAGATAGGAAATGGTGGTCTTGGGGTCAATCGCATTGCTATGGAATGATAGTTTCGATTTCGGGGCGATCTATCGTATTTGTGGACACGAAACACCCCAGCATCAATTTTTGAGTTTAGCAAACCTTTGGCCTCATGGGACATTTTGCCTGATTGATCTTTTCATGGTTACTTGTGCATCGTTGTTTACTAAACCGATTCGCAATCTTTGTTGGCACCGTATACTTGTCTTGCCATTCTTCGATTTCAAAGGCAAGTCTTGAATCGGATTTCGCTGTGAGATGCAAGGTCTCCCGCGATTGACTGAGCACAAAACCGTCGTCGGTCTTCGAAGTTGTTGCAAACGTAAGCCATTGCTTCGTTGTCTTGTATGATGTCGTCCAAGACGACTCGGAACTGATTTTGGTTGCGAACTAGTAAGGCGCGAAAGTTGAACAAACAGGTCACGATGTTACAATGGAATGAGCCACGGTAGTCACAACCAAGAAAGCCGAACATGAAAGAGCAATTGACAAAACTATTGGGGACAACTCCGTTTCAACCGTTTACGATCAAGATGAGTGACGGGCGGGCCTATGAAGTCCGACACCCAGAAAATTTGGCGATTGGAAAGCACTTCATGGTGCTGATTGAACCGGAAACCGATCGAACCCATGACCTGTACTTACTTCACGTAACTTCTTTTGAACGTATGCCCGCTCTTCCCGTATAAAGATGCGAGAGTACACGATCGACGTAAAAGTAGACGAAAGCAGCAAAGACCAAGAAATGTCCCAGCATTAATACTCATTTGCCCCGTCCAAAGTTGAATCTGGATTTTTTTGTGTCTTGGTTTCTTTAGACAGAGCTGTCGCGAACGATCAAGGAGCAACCTGAGCCGAAATGAATGAGTTGCGTCCCCTTTAGGCGATCGGCAGAATGAAAAGTACAGTAGGATGGGACCAATGTCCTGTCCGTTGATTCGTTCGGGACAATGGTCCCAAACTACGACTGGTATAACACAGCCTACCGCTCGCCTTAAGATAGCTATCCGTGACTGTCCTACGGATTTCGTAACCATGCGGATAGTTTTTTGCCTGAGGAGCTGAGTGCAAGGTTGTTTAGGTCGGTTAGATTTGTCCATTGTCGTTCCACCTCTTGCTTCCATTTCCCTCCGAGCGATGAGTCGATTTCAGCTACATAACTCTTGAGCGTGATTCGATACCGGGTGACGGCATGCTTGAGTTCATGGATCTGGCTGCCAACCAAAACGGACTTGCCGAATCGCTCGCGAAACTGTTCTGCAACGCTCTGAATCTCTTCACTCGGGGACTTGCTCGGGGTCACATCGAATCGGGGGAAATCCCATAGCCCGGCCCAACGTTGGTCAGTCGCGCAACGACGCATCAGGATGCATCCCTTGATGTCGCGAATCACCAACGCAACTTCACGGAGTTCGGTGTACTCTTTGGGACGTTTGGGTACGGGTATTTTTGCTTGTGATCCCGATGCAAACGTCGGGCACATTTCTTGGAACGGGCAGAGCAGGCAGCTTGGATTCTTAGGGACGCAAATCTGCGAACCAATATCGGTTAAGGCTTGATTCAACACGCCAGTGCCAGACTTGGCGGGCAATGCACTCTGGGCAAACGCCCATAGTCTCGATTGGCCTTCTTTGGACGCGGTCTCATGTCTTAGATGCAGCAGTCTCGCATAGAGGCGTTGGGTATTGGCCTCAACGATTGGATGGCGTTGGTCCAAAGAAAACGACAGGATGGCGCCAGCCGTATAGCGACCTATCCCTGGTAGCGCGCGCACGTTTGCGAATTCGGTTGGGAAGAGTCCCTGATGGTCCGAAAATATGATTTTGGCCGCCTCGTGCATTTGCCTTGCGCGACGATAGTAACCAAGTCCAGCCCAATGATGGTAAACGTCATCGAGCGATGCTTGCGCGAGGGCTTGAACGTTTGGAAACGACTTGAGGAAACGATGGTAATACGGGATGACCGTTGCGACTTGGGTTTGTTGCAACATGATCTCGCTCACCCAGGTTGCATAGGGATCGGAGGTGTCTCTCCATGGTAGGCTGCGTCCGTTTTCCAAATACCATTTCGTTGCGAGGCGGCGCAAGCGAGCGAATTCGCTCCCGCTCCACGTTTGAATCTCTTCCTGCATTACCTGTCCCGGCTGGAATCGCGTTTGCCGAGTGTTACTTGTATCTTTTCGCGGAAAGCTTCATTCTTGGGTAACTCCGCTTGATCGTCTTCCTTCCATCGCGGGATGCCACCTGGTCCTGGATTGCCAGGTAGACCGCCTGGCCCAAAACCGCCTGGCCCAAAACCACCTCCACCAAATCTTCTTTGCTGGAAGTCCTGCAAAGGGCGTCGTTCGACTTCGATCGTAACCGATTCGCCATCCGCAAATTTCGCCAGTTCCTTTCTCAAGTCCTCAAAGAAGGAGATAGGAACCCCGTTTACCGAGAGCATCTTATCACCGCGCCGGAGACCATCGCGATCGGCCGCGCCACCGCTGACAACACCGTCGATAACGGTCGAATTGCCAAACGCCTTGACTCCCAAAAAGCCGCCGCGAGATACAAATAGATCAACACCGTCCAATTGAGACTTGAGCGGTTGGACTCCGCTTTGGGTCAATTGCGTGCCGAACAGATACAGGTTTCCCCAAACCGGTAGGCTTATTAGCGTATTGACCGCTTCGTCGCCGATAGGCGAGTAAACGATTTCCAACAAGTCCAAGTCAGGTGCGTCTCGCAACAGAGCTAGGTCTTCCGCCACCAGTTCGGTTTCAACCAATTGAAGCTTCTTGAGGTGCGGGAGTCGGATCACTTGTTGCAGGACTTCGCGATTGATCCGCGGTCCTTCGAGCCGTGCAAACTGCACATTGGTTAGCCACTTCAAACAAACCAAGTCCTCGGCGTTCCCCGAAAACTGCCGATCAATCACAAGGGGTTGAAGGATGTAGGGACTGCTGCTCATCACTTGCAATTCCCGATCTCTCAAAGGGATTCTGCATGCTCTGAGCAAATTCACCGCCAAGTCTCTTTGCTCCGCACCGATAACTTGAAGTATCTTTTCCGCTCGAAGTGACTTGCTCGTGGTCCGAGAGATTGCCAATTCGTTTAACGCATCGAAAGCGATTTTGCCCGAGTCACTGTAGGGATCCACTGCGATCGCCGAGATGAATTGCAGCAAGCGCTCCGCCTTTTCACCTGTGGCATCACCCACCGCGTCAATTACCAACGAAATCGAAGCCGACTTTCGCTTGCCGAGGTTCAGTGTTGCCAATTGCCGCTTCGAATAGTCGTCCGAGTCTAGATCTTTGATCCAGGCGGAAAGCTCTTGGTTGGTCGATTTCGGTTCGTCATCCTCGCCCGTCGTCTGAGCATAGATGGGATTTGAAGCGAAAAGGGAGAGAGCCAAAACGACGGCCGTTTTGTTAAAACGGAAATAGCCTATTCGACGGGTTGCCATAACGCGGTTGATTGGGACACAATGCGTCCGCGGCGGGTGGGATGTTTCATTCATTTTCAAATACATGCCGCGTTTTTCACCTCTGGGAACTTATTGAAAGCTCCGATGGAACACAGTTTTATAGCATGGGCCAAACAACGAGCTGCTCGATTGCCCAAAGTTAAGTTAGGGATTGGGGACGATTGCGCATTAATTGGCTTGGAATCGGTGAACTCGGTTGAGTCCGATCTGGTAATCACAACCGACTCACTTTGCGACGGAACACACTTCATTCTAACCGAATGTGGAGCTCAAGCGGCAGGGAGAAAATTGATCGCGGTCAACTTAAGCGATTTAGCCAGCATGTCGGCGACGCCGGTCTCGGTTTTCCTTTCACTTTGCTTGCCAAAGGAGAACGCAGGTGACTTGGCCTCTGGCGTTTTTGAGGGGGTCTACGAATTAGCTGACAAATACAAAGTTTCGATTGCCGGTGGCGACACCAACGTATGGAACGGCCCACTCGTTATCCACATGACAGCTATTGGAAAAGTCCCCATCGGAGGTGGCTGGCTTCGCAGCGGAGCGACGGTTGGGGACGCGATTGTTGTTTCCGGGAAACTAGGGGGCAGTATCCTCGGCAAACATTTGTCGTTTGAACCTCGTCTCGAATTGGCTATGGAACTTCGCCGTCTCGGCCTAGTCGCAGCGGCGACCGACATCAGCGACGGACTCGGAATTGATTTGCTCAATATGGTTGTGGCTAGCAAATGCGGAGCGGAGTTATGGCTGGACAAAATCCCGATCAGCGAAGAGGCAAAGCTTTGCGTCGAAAAGTCCGGCCGAACACCATTGGAACACGCCCTTGGAGACGGTGAGGATTTTGAGTTGTTGATGGCGATCCCTCAGGAGAGTTTGGCTAGTATGCCAGCTGAAGTGTGTGGGGTGCCGCTTACTCACATCGGTACCTTTGTCGCGCGAACAGGTCTTTGGTCGAAAGACAAGTTGGGTGTGAAGCAGTTGGCGCCCCGAGGCTACGTTCACGGGTAGACCTTTGGTCGCACCTGCCGCACCTGCCGGCGCGACTTGAGGTCTGATGTCCGCGAAGTTGCTTTCGGCACGAGCGACCTACCTCCACTTTAGTACAACCTGCATCCTCTCTTAACGCTATCTTAATAAATTCTTAACACATGCCGCATAGCCTTCTATAAAGAAAGAACACTTAATGTCATTGCATTTGAGCCAAGACCTAAACGAAGCGCACAATTCGCTACTCAAGCTATCGGGTAGCGTTGAGGACATGATCGCGTCCGCGGTGCGTTCTCTCGTTGAAAGGCAAGGGGCATTGGCTGCAGAAATTATCGAGAGAGACAGTCACATCGATCGGAGCGAGGTTCGAATCGAGGAGGATTGTCTTAAGATGTTGGCCTTGCATCAGCCGGTCGCGGCAGACCTCCGTCGAATCACCACTATGATGAAGATCAATAACGATCTCGAACGGATCGCAGATCTCGCTTGCAACATTGCTCAACGGGCCGATAGCCTGTGCCCTTATCCCGAGTTTCCGATTCCGCCTGGCATCAATGAAATGGCCTTGATGACGACATCGATGGTCCGTCGCAGCCTGGATTCTTTTGTACAGCGAAACACCGAACAAGCACATCAAGTCATTAAAGAAGACGATCGTGTCGACGCCAAAAACGTGGAAGTGATCGAAACGCTCAATTCGCTGATGTCTCGCGACAACACGCAAATTACGGCTGCTATGCATTGCTTTTCGGTGTCGCGGCACCTCGAGCAGATCGCAGACCACGCTGTCAGCATTGCGGAGGACATCATTTATATGGTCGATGGCGTGATTGTGCGTCACCGGCAAATCCTTCAAAGATCGAACGCTACTTAGTTCGATGTTCATTACTCGCACGCAACAACTTCGATGTCAAAACGAAAAATACTAGTCGTGGAAGATGATCGAGCGCTCTCCGAGATCCTGGTCTACAATTTGGAGAAGGCGGGATATGACGTCCTGAAATCCATGGATGGGCGAGATGGATTGAATCAGGCACAATTGAGACTGCCTGAGATCATATTGCTGGATGTGATGTTGCCCGTAATGGACGGAATCGAGGTATGCCGTCGGCTTCGCGCAGCACCTGAGACCGCATCGGCAACCATCATTATGCTTACGGCCAAATCCGAAGAGGCGGATCAGTTGATCGGCTTTTCGGTCGGTGCAGACGACTATGTGACCAAGCCCTTTAGTGTGCGAGTTCTGTTGGAACGGATCAAAGCGCTAACGCGTCGCAAATCGAAACCACAGGAAGAGGATTCCGAGACCGTGTCTCGACTGGGGATTATGCTTGACCGCCGGCGTTACCGAGTGACGGTCGATGAGCAAAACGTCGATCTGACCAAGAGCGAGTTCAAATTGCTCGATACTTTGATCCGCCAACCGGGCAGAGCATTCGATAGGTCGGAGTTGATCGACTCGGCGTTGGGTGAAGACACGCTCGTTTTGGAACGAACTATTGATGTCCATATTCGAGCGTTACGCAAAAAGATCGGCGAAAAAGCGGACGCGATCGAGACCGTACGCGGTGTCGGCTATCGATTCCGCGAGGTCTAAGGTTTAACCCGCGCAGCGGCGGTCCTCACGGCTTAAGGCGCGCGGCAGGCTGTTGTTATGCCAGTCGTAGTTTGGGACCATTGTCCCGAACGAATCAACGGACGGGACGTTGGTCCCATCCTACGGTACTTTTCATTCTGCCGATCGCCTAAGCAGATAGCCTTTGGCCGTGGGTGAAGGAGTTTCGCGGCTAAAACAACCGCTCAAAAAAAAGACTTTACCAACGAAGCAGTGCTGTACCCCAGGATAGCCCCGCGCCGAAGCCACATAGCAACACTATGTCGCCTCGATTGAGTAATCCCTGTCGATTGGCATCGTCGAGCGCCATCGGGATGCTGGCTGCGGATGTATTTCCGTACTTATCGAGGTTCACATAGACCTTCTCCCGACAGATTCCAAAATGTTCAACCGCTGCGTCGATGATACGGATATTCGCTTGATGGAGAATGACTAAGTCCACGTCGGTCGGCATTAAGCTGGCTGCAGCTAAGACATCGCGAGAACTATCGGCAACTACCCGAACAGCCCATTTAAAGACCGTTCTGCCGTCCATGCTTAAGTATTGACGCCCATTAGCGAACGAATCGGCGGTGATCGGTTCACGCGAGCCTCCCGCCCGAACGCAGAGGGCGTTGGTATTCCCTTCTGAGCCCAACGTAAAGCTGATCAATCCGTTTGTTTCGTTGAGCATGGTCGGACAAGATTGCAACAACGCAGCACCCGCGCCGTCTCCAAACAACGGATAGGTCTTTAAGTCGTGAGTGTTGACGGTTCTGCTCATCACTTCACAACCGACGACCAATGCATTTCGCGCAGAACCAGAGCGTACGAATTGGGCTCCGGTGACTAAGGCGTACATAAACCCGGAGCATGCGGCGCTGACATCGAATGAAGG